>SPBP01000011.1 GCA_004525935.1 Lentisphaerales bacterium
AGGGCACAGTTCAAGAGCCAGATGCCAGGGCTGGAAATCGAGCTGGCGCAATTGCAGCGCCAGATCCGGAATATGAATATTCCGGTAATACTTGTCTTCGAGGGTTGGGATGCGTCCGGGAAGAGCGCTCTTATCAATGAGTTGATCCAGCCGTTGGATCCCCGCGGTTTCTCCGTTCATAACGCGCATGCGGCTAACGAAGAGGAGGCAATGCGTCCGTTCCTCTGGCGGTTCTGGACCCATACACCGGAGCGTGGCCGCATAACTGTTTTCAATCGCAGCTGGTATCGGCGCCTGCTCGATGATCGCGTGTCCGGCGAGGTGGGGAAAACAGAGCTTGAGCATTCGTTCGAAGATGTCCGTGCGTTCGAGCGGCAACTGGCTGAAGACGGCAACGTGATAATCAAGTTCTTCCTGCATATCTCGAAAGAAGAGCAGAAGCGACGGTTCCGCGAGTTGAAGAAAGACGAGAACACCGCGTGGCGCGTTACGAAGTCGGACATGAAGCGGCATCGCCAGTATCAGAAGTATTTCCGGGCAGCGGACGAAATGCTGGCTCGCACAGATTCGGAGTTTGCACCGTGGTTCGTTGTGGAAGCACACAACCAGAGATACGCAACATTGAAGATATTCCGCGCTGTTGTGCAGGCGCTTCGGCGTCGGGTACGACAGGAGAAGATCAGGAAGAGGAAAGTGCGGAGTTCCGAGGATGAAATGCCGGTGGCGACGTCGTCTATTCTCGACCAGGTAGACTTGTCGCTGACGCTCGGCGAAAAGGCATACCGGCGTGAGTTGAAGAAGAAGCAGAAGAAGCTCCGTGACCTGGAATACCGGATATATGTGGCCAGGATCCCGGTGGTGATTGTCTATGAGGGTTGGGATGCCGCAGGGAAGGGGGGGAACCTGAGACGCCTTACAGAGAAGCTGGATCCGAGCGGATACGAGGTGGTCCCGGTCTCTGCGCCGGACAGTGCTGAGAAGAAACACCATTATCTATGGCGTTTCTGGCGGAGCATGCCGAAGGCTGGACATATTACGATCTTCGACCGGTCATGGTATGGTCGCGTGATGGTGGAGCGAGTGGAGGGGTTCTGTTCGGAACTGGAATGGCGCCGGGCATACCGGGAGATCCGTGAAATGGAGCAGCATATGGTCAATTTCGGTACGGTCCTGGTCAAGCTGTGGCTCCAGATAGATCCCGACGAGCAGTTGCGTCGGTTCCGGGCACGGGAGGAAGATTCCGATAAGCGCTGGAAGATAACGGATGAAGACTGGCGAAATCGTAAGAAGTGGAAGGCCTATGGAGTGGCCGTGCGCGAGATGCTTCGTCGTACAAGCACCCCGCTGGCCCCGTGGACGGTTGTGGAATCGAACAGCAAGCGGCATGCGCGGATAAAGTCGATGGACACGGTGATACGCGCCATAGAAGCCCGTCTGTGACTGCGGAATGCGGAACGATCTCGCCTAGAGACGCGGAGAACGGCATGACGCAGAACCACTCTTTTGACAGGACAACGGGATAGGTTGATCGGTTATCCTGTTATCCTGTCAAGAAGTTCTGCTCGAAACCGGCGGTCCCAGGTGTTCTGGAACTTTCTTACCGCACGGCTCCTGCGTTCCAGTAAGCCCTCCTCCATTCGTGATGTGCCGGCAATCCTGCCGCGGCGCAGCCTGGCGATATAGACATCCATGTCGTGCGCATCGCCAAGCCGACCCGCGCAGCGTCTGAAGATCTCCGCCAGTGTCGGAACGGAGCTTCTTGGGAGTGCCGGCGCCAGGAATTCTGCCCAGTAACGGGCACGCCGGATCTTGCGCCGCAGGGAATGCAGTTCCTCAGGCGTCAGCTCCGACGCATCGATTTCCAGGCCACGCAGCCCGGTGCAGAGCCGTTTGAGTTCCCGGTCGGCAAGGCTGGCGAAAGGAAGAGCATCATTGCCGATTGGCGACGATCGGACCATCGAGCCCCTCAGGAATCGCTTCGTCGTCATGGAGAGCTCAAGCCATTTGTCGCTTTGCATCGTGCGTGTGAGTGTCGTTGTGAGCCTGGCCGTACGACGATGAACAAGGTTCAAGTATGCGCGCCATGCAGCAGTGCGAGGAGCCAGGGCGCCGGTCGTCGGCAGATGAAGAAACAGTTCCCAGACCTGGGCGTCCCGGGTTGGACCAAGGCTTTTACAGAACCGGGCAAGGAGATTGTTCAGCCTGGCGGCGACTCGATCGGTTCCCCGGCTGCGGAGGAGCCGGAGTGCGGCACGAAGCCTGCGAATGGCAACCCTGAGGTCATGGAGATCTTTCGGATGATGGCGTTTGAGTATTTCGGATCGGGCATCGGCTATGATCCTGTATTGGAGCAACATCAATTGTCGGAGCGTTTCCCGTGCCGTGCCGGTTTCATGAACGACGGATGAGAAATCATCCGACGACAGGCCGAGATGGGCCCCGGTGCGTTCAAAAATGTCTCTTGCCAGTGCTGTGACGTATTCCGTGTGGACGTTCTCGTTCCGGTATTTCCTGCAGAGCTCGGAGCAAGTGAGTTTCTGCTTCATGATGTCTGAGGTGGGTCCTCGACTGGCGGTGGTCGCAAGGGTTCAAGAACGGTCGGCGCCTCCTGCCGGAGTTTCTGAATCGCCTGGCGCGCTTCCTGGAAAAGGGATTCCTGCGCTCGAAATGCCTTCTTCCTGTTGGCGGCCAGCACATATTCGTACTTGCCGTCGGGCAGGATGCGCCGTGCCTTGGCCTTGTCCTTGAAGAAAGCATTCAAGATGGCGATCAGTCGCTTCGCGCAATCCGGATCTTCAATGGGCACCATCAGTTCAATGCGCCGGTCCAGGTTCCTCGGCATCCAGTCGGCGCTGGACATGAAGACCTGCTCATTTCCCCCGTGATAGAATGAGAAAATGCGGGCATGTTCGAGGTATCGATCCACTATGCTCACAACGGTAATGTTCTCACTGGTGCCCTCAATCCCGGGCATGAGACAGCAGATGCCTCGCACATTGAGCTGTATCTTGACCCCGGCCTGCGCTGCTTCATACAGGGCCTGGATAATTGCAGGGTCCACCAGCGAGTTGACCTTGGCCATAATGGAAGCCCTGTGCCCGTGTTTTCGGCGTTCAGTCTCGTACCGGATCAGGTCAAGCAGCGTGGAACGCAGATTGATGGGGGCCATTGAAAGCTTGAGCAGATTCTGGGGCTGTGAATATCCGGAGATAGCGTTGAAGAAAGCGGATGCATCCACAGCCAGATCAGGATCTCGCGTGAAGAGGCTCGCATCGCTGTAGATGCGGGCCGTGAGTTCATTGTAGTTGCCTGTTCCGAAGTGCAGGTAGCGGACGAGTCCCTGGTGTTCGCGTCGGACCACGATGCAGATCTTGGCATGAACCTTCAAACCCTTGATCCCGTAGATAACCTGCACGCCGGACCGTTCCAGTTCGCGTGCCCAGGCAATATTCCGTGCCTCGTCGAAGCGGGCCTTGAGTTCTACGACAACGGTTACGTACTTGCCGCGTTCCGCGGCATCTGCCAGTGCGGCTATTATCGGGCTGTTCGAGCTGGTCCGGTACAGGATCTGTTTGATAGCGCGTACGTTCGGATCGGCGGCCGCCTCCTTGATGAACCTGACCACCGGGTCAAAACTTTCATAGGGATGAAACAGCAGGATATCCTTCTGCGCGATTTGTTCGAACATGCTCTTCTGCGGATTGATATCCGGCGACGATTGCGGGGGCCATGGCTCGTACTTGAGCGAGCTGAAGCCTTACATGCCGGCAATGATCCTGTAAGCAGACAGATCCATGGGTGCGGGAATGGAATACACATGCAGATCGGGCACTCGAAGTATCTTTTGAAAGAAGGTGATCAATGTCCGCGAAGCGCCTGCCAGGACTTCGAGCCGTACACAGTCGCCCTGCGTGCGCTTGGTGAGAACGGTTTCCATCTCGGAGATGAAGTCGTCCGCAAATTCATCCCGGGCGCTCACATCGGCGTTCCGGGTGATCCGGATCGGCACGGCCTCTGCTATCGGCTCGCCGGGAAAGAAACGACTGACGAACAGCCTGATGACATCCTCGATCAGCATATACGAATAGCCCGATTCAGAGGGGACCGCCACGAATCGACTCATGCCGGAGCCGACGGGTATCACGGCATAGCGGTGTTTCTGTTCGTCTTCCTCAGGTTTGAGTCGGACAGCCACGCACAGCGCCAGGTTTGAAAGCGCGGGCAACTGGTTTCCGGACGGATCCATTGCCATCGGCGTGACCACTGGAAAGACTTCGTTCTGGAAGTAGTGTTCTACGTGAAGGCTCTGCCGCTCGTTCAATTGCTCGGGAAGAACGCGTGCTATCCCCGCATTAACGAGTTCGGGTTCCAGCGCTGCCTGGTAGCAGGCATACTGATCGTTGATCATCATGCCCGCTCTTTCGTTGACGGCCTCGAGTTGCGCCACCGGTGTCATGCCGGACGGATCTTTCTTTCCGGATCCGCTTTCTACCAGGAGTTTCAGCCCGCCGACTCGAACCATGAAGAACTCGTCGAGATTTGAGGCGGTAATGCTCAGGAACTGGAGTCGTTCAAGAAGAGGAACGTCGGGATCCAGGGCTTCATCAAGTACGCGCTGATTGAATTCAAGCCAGCTCAGTTCCCTGTTGACGAACGTTTGTGTTCTGGGTGCCATGTGTCTTCTTCCAGATGTTCAGGTTCTCAGGACTATCTTCATGCCATAGACTTGCTCGAACATCTCTCGTTTCTGTGTCAGCGCATGCTCTTCCAGTGCGAGATCTGAGGTGCTTTCCAGGGTTATGGTCATCCGGGAAGGTTCCACTGCAATGCGTATGTTGCGTTTCTCGCCGGTGTATCCCTTCGCAAGGGCGTCGGCAATTCTCAGGATGGCCGCGAGCTTTGACACGACAATGCGATCTTCCCGGTCCAGCGTGTTGTAGTATTCATGGGTCGGTTGCGGCATGGCCCGGCGGTGATAGCGTGCTATCAGGGCGATGAACAGGATATCCTTGCGGCTCAGGCCGAAGATTTCACTATTCATTATAAGGTACATCGAATGCTTGTGATGGCTGCGGTTGCTGATGAAGTTGCCGACGTCATGCAGGAGCGCAGCGATGTAAATAAGCAGATCGTAACGCGCGTCCAGGCGGTGCTCCTGCTGCATTGCCTCGAACAACTGGCGAGCCAGGTCCGCGGATTGCTGTGAGTGCGCCTCATCAGAACGGTACTTTCTGCCCAGTTCGAGGGCGGAATTGACTATCTGCTGCTTGAATTCTTCGGCCCAGGCGCCGCCATGTCCTGCCATGTCGGTCAGTATGCCGTCGCGCAGATCGGCGTTCCCGACGAGCACATTCTTGATTCCCAGGGCACGGGCGATGTGAGCGTAGACGAGGAGGGCAGGGCCGAGCGTCTCGGCGTCCGGGAACGACAAGTGATAGGTTCTAACGAGTTCATCCACCTGTGTCTGCGCGATGGTGTCGGCCAGTTTGATCAGTGCCGAAACCGTAATACGAGCTATGCCTTTCTTGTCCCAGTCCGGTTGAAGTTGACCGGCAGCGAAGTGCATGTCGGCGCCGATGGTGAGCATATTGAGACCTTCAAGATTCGGGATTCTCTGCCTGATCAATGCCACGCTGCGTTCGGTGTAAGTCTGCATGATCTGGCGCAGGCGTCCTGTCGGCGCACGATGTTCTTCCAGCGTCTTCCTGAGCCGAAGTGAGCCGAGGCGATAAGAGTCCGTGGTCTTAAGAATTCCCCCGGCGATGAGAAGGGTTTCGGTGATTCCGCCTCCGACATCGACTGCAAGAACGGTGGACTCTTTCAGGGCCGGATCGACATCGATTATCGGTTTCACAGCAAGATAGGTGTACCTGCTGACTTCCGCTTCATCTATCAGGTCCACACTCAGGCCGGTGGCAATGTATATGCGATCGAGAAATGCTTCACTGTTGGATGCCTCTCGGACCGCAGTAGTCGCCACCGCTCTGATGTTCTTGTCGTCGGTGATCCCGTATTCCTGAAGCACGGTGCGGAAACTGCGTAGTGCCCGTCCGCAGTCTTCGATGGTGTCCTTCTGGATCCGGCCGACAGTGAACGTGTCTTTGCCCAGCGATACCTCCTGCTGCAGGCTGTCCAGGATCTGGAATCCGCCGGACTCGCCGGGCTGACCTATGGTCATGCGGACCGATGTTGTACCCAGCTCGATTACGGCCAGGGCTCTTGTGGGTGATGGTTGTTCTGTGCTCACTTGCTGTCTTTCTTGCCTGCAGGCGCTCTTTTAGCTGCCCAGGCGGCCGCACCGACGGCTGTTGCATCATCTCCCAGCACGGCTACAACGACACGAAACGAATTGCGCATCGTGTTCATCGTGTGGGACCTGGCGGATCGTTCGACCTCCTCGCGAATCAAGGTCGGCATGGCCTCGACAAGTCCGCCACCGAGGACAACCACGTCAGGTGCGAGGATGGATACGCCGGAGGCAACCCCGATTCCCAGCCATGCGGCGGCATCCTTGACAATTATCTCTACGGCCTTATCGCCGGCCTTGATTGCGTCGGCCAGGGCCCCGCTTCGGACGTCGGCAATATCCGTTCCGTACGTTTCCAGAAGGTGCGGAGCCTCACCACGGGCTGCTGCGGAAATCGCGGCGGACGAAATTGCCAGGCGACTGGCAACCGTTTCAAGGCATCCGTGCAGTCCACATCCGCAGAGCTGACCGTTGGGAACCACCTGCAGGTGTCCGATTTCGACGCACGATCTGGTTTTACCTCGCAGTATCCTGCCGGAATAGACGCAGCCGCCTCCGATCCCTGTCCCGGGAAAGACACCAAGCACACAGCGGGCCTTGTTACCGGCGCCAAACAGGTACTCGCCGTAGACACCCGCGTCCACATCATTTGAGACAACCGCCTGGCATTCGAATTCGGCTTCGAGTCGTTTCTTAAGAGGCACGTTCTTCCAACCGAGGTTCGGCGCTTCCAGCAGGATACCCTTGTCCAGGTCAAGCGGGCCCGGTACGGCGATTCCCATCGCCGCCAGGTCTTTCTTCCCGATCCCGGCTTCATTCAACAATTGTTGAATTGTTTCAACAATGCGAGTCAGACCGGATTCCTGTCCCTCTTCCGGCTTTGTCTTTCGCCGCCTGCGAGCAATGACTTTGAACTTCTTGTCAAAGAGGAGGGCAAGCATCTTGGTTCCACCAAGATCGAAGCCTATTCTGAATTCGTTCTTTCCGTTGGCTACCATTGTCTTGCTCTCCCTGCCCGAGACGATAGAGTATGTCTATTTGCCTGCGGATAAGTCAAAGGGTATCACAACTCGGCAGGCTGGCAGTGCTCGAAAAGGCCTGTTTTGACGGGGGCATTCCCTCGCCGGCGAGCGAGCAGGATGATGCTGCTGCGGGCCTGGGCGAAGCTGAAGCGGGCTAACTATGTTCACATGTCCAAAGTGCAACGTGCGATTGGTGAAGATGATGGGATCGCCCGGTATCTTCTGGCGTTGTCCATCGTGCGGGGGCAGATCGTCCACAATTTCACTGCTGCGAAGGAATGTGCCGAGGCCCGTGATGAACGGGCTATGGCAACTCGCTCGATCCGGCAAGTACCCACGCAACCGCCATTGCCCTGCCTGCAATAAGCGGATGGCCGAGGTCCCGGTGCCCGGGAAACACGGAACCGAGCATCTGGATGTGTGTACGGTCTGCCAGTTTGTATGGTTTGATCCGAGTGAGTACGAAGCCATCCCTGTCATCCCCGGACAGCCGACCATCGAAGATCGATTGCCGAGGGAGGCGAGAGAGAAACTGGCCATACTACAGCTTGAAGGAATCAGGGAGGATGCCCACGGCGATGAGTGGGGCAGGACTTCACCTGATGCGTGGTGGCATTGGATTGTCGGCGTGCTCGGGATGCCGATTGAACAGGATGTCCCCGCGCTCCGGAGACTGCCGTGGATGACATGGGGCCTGGTTCTCCTGACGTGTATAGTCAGCGTAGCGTCGTTCTCCGACCTGAATAATGTGATACTGCAATTCGGACTTGTGCCTGCCCACTTCACGCGATACGGGGGATTGACGTTCGTGACGTCATTTCTCCTGCACGGCGGCGCGTTTCATCTGATCGGTAACATGTATTTTCTCCTGGTTTTCGGTGATAACGTGGAGGACTGGCTGGGTAAGTGGCGGTTCCTCGTTCTCCTTGCATGTGCGGCGGTGGTGGGGGACCTCGTGCATATTTTCGGGAATCTCGATTCCACGGTTCCATGCGTGGGGGCCAGCGGGGGAATCTCCGGGATCATAACCTTCTATGCGCTCAAGTTTCCGCATGCAAGGTTGGGGTTGCTGTTCCGTGTTGGGCCCTTCTTCCGATGGGTTCGAATGCCGGCTTTCGGGATGTTCATGCTGTGGATCGGGATGCAATGCATAGGGGTCTGGAGTCAGCTTGCCGGATTCAGCAATGTATCATCGTTGGCTCACCTTGGAGGGGTCGGGGTGGGATTCCTCTTCTGGCTTCTGACGAGGGAATGACCGGGCGTACGATCGGATGCCTCAGCGCCGACGTTTCCGGGGCTTCGGCAGGGCCAGCAGCGTTCCCCTGCACCTGCGACTTCTGCAACGGCAAGCATGTCGGGCGATATCTTCTTTCGTCGGACGCCGTTCCAGGGTCAATGAGTAGTCGTAAGTCAGCTCGTCGTCCGGTTGAATCTCGCGAATCGATTCAATGTAGACTCGGCCTTCCTCCAGGACAGCCTCGCAGTTCGGGGCGCAGGAGTGGTTGATATACTTGGCCGAGTTTCCGCGTATCCACGGGTCAATGACGAGGCCGTCTTCGACATCGAACAGGTATGTGACAGATTCCTTCTCGTCCTTGCAGTCACCCCACGGTCTTCGCGCTCCCTTGTATTCAATAAGACGAAGGCCCTTGGCCAGGCGCTGTCTTGCATAGACCCCTTTGCCATGTATTGTCGAACTGCGTACAGAAAATCTTCTCATGCGAGATTGCTCCGGTGGTTCGCGATAAAACAGGTCGGAACCTTACCGTGTCACGGGGTCTGCCCGCAAGAGATTTCTGGCGGATAAGACTGCATGGCTGTGTCGAGGACTATCGCTCTAGAGTCTGACGTTCTTGAAATGTGGGAGATGACGCCGGTTGCGCTGGAACATTTCTTTGACCATCTTTCGGATCTCGGCGAGCGACAATGTTGCGGCCGTGAGTGGATCATGCGCGATGGCCTGGTAGACGAGTTCAGCATTGCCCGTGAGACAACCCTCGACAGCCATCATCTCGATCTGTGCTGTGAGCCCGGTCAATACAGCGCACTGCTGCGGCAATGCCCCGACGTGGATCGGCTGCACACCGTTCCGTGATGCCACAACGGGCACCTCCACGCATGCGCCGTGCGGCAGGTTCGTAACCAGCCCCGTGTTGGGTACGTTTCCGTTGAACGTGTATTGCTCACCGCCGACAAAGGCGTTCATGATCGATGCTGCGTATTCCATACCACGATCGAGTGACATTGGCTTCTCTTCCTTCAGCCAGGCCTTTACTCCCTTGCGCCATGTCTTCTCTCGCTGCTGGTAGTCCTTGAGGATATAGGCATAGTGACCGGGGTTCCAGCCGGTACCTTTAGTGCAGTATTTCTTGATAAGATCGGGCCGTTTTCGGAACCACCAGTTGTATTCCGAGTTGTGCCCGCTGGACTCGGTCACAAAGTAGCCCAGCGCCAGGAACATTTCGTTCCGGACCTGTTCCTCGTTCAGGATCTTGCGGTTCGACTGCACGATTCTCCGCAGCCGCGGGTACAGGTCTCGACCATTGCGCTCCAGCTTGACGTACCAGGACAGGTGATTAATGCCGGCGCACGTGTAGTCGAGGTCCTTGTAAGGAATCTTCAGCCAGCCCGCCAGTTGCATGGCGGTGCCCTGCACGCTGTGACACAGACCCGTGACCTGCAGCGAGGTGGTCCGTTGCATGGCGTGGCACAGCATGGCCATCGGATTTGTGTAGTTGAGCATGATGGCGTTTGGGCAGAGCTTTTCCATATCACGGCAGATGTCCAGCATCGTGGGAATCGTGCGGAGCGCGCGGAAGACGCCGCTTGGTCCACGGGTATCACCTACATTCGTGTCCACTCCGTACTTCTTCGGGATCAGGATATCGTGCTGCCAGATATCCACGCTGCCGCAGAGAATAGTTACGCAGACGGCGTCGGCATCCTTCAGCACCTTTTTGCGGTCGGTCGTAGCGATGACTTTCGCCGGGTAGTTCCCCATTGCGACGAGTTTCTCGACCATCTGTTTTGCCCAACCGAGTTTCTCTTCGTCGATATCTACGAGCGCGAGCGTTGCATCTTTAAGAAGCGGGTAGGTGAGCACGTCACGTACGAGGCTTCGCGTGAATCCGAGACTGCCTGCGCCGATGAACACTATCTTGGCCATGAGATCTCCCCGGGGTTGTTACAGATCATCGCACCGTGTACCAGACGTCGGCAGGGCGGTCAACGTTTGTTTTCGATCTGCAACGGGATTTCATGGATAGCGAAGACCCAAACATGCAACTGCAGATCAAAGCAGGAGAATTACTATCGGGAGTTGGCGAGGATGAGAATTGACGGCGGCTCGTACCGAAACAACCACGCGCTAAGCGCAAGGTCGATGACGACCATCGACCTGAGTCCTGGGCCCTTCCAATATCCAATACTGACAAGGAGTATCCACCCGATCACTGACCTCGCCGAAGATACAGCTTCGGCACACACGGGGTCGGCTGGTGGTTTTTCTATGCCGGCGAGGGTGTCTGATATATGATAAACGCAGGTAGCCTATCGAGGGGTGTGAACGGCGATGATTACTCAATGTGAGCTTTGTCCGAAGAACTGCATAATCAAGCCCGGTCAGAGCGGCGAATGCAGGATCCGGGTGAATATCGACGGGAAGCTCATAGCGGCTACTTACGGATACCCGTCAGCGGCGCACGTTGATCCGATCGAAAAGAAACCGCTGAATCATTTTCTGCCGGGCACATCTATCTTCTCGATTGCGACGGTCGGCTGCAACCTGCACTGCAAGAATTGTCAGAACTGGGATATCTCACAGCGGAATCCGGAAGATGCCGAAGCTATGGCGCTGCCACCGCAGAAGCTTCCGGAGCTGGCCCGACAGTACAACTGCCGTTCGGTGGCATACACGTACACGGATCCAACAGTCTACTACGAATACGCACTGGATAGCTGTATCAAGGTCAGGGAAGCGGGACTGAAGAACGTGCTGGTCACCGCAGGCTACATCAACGAGAAGCCCTGGCGGGACTTGTGTCGATACGTGGATGCGGCGAATATCGACCTGAAAGGAATAACGGAAAAGTTCTATCGTGAAGTCTGCGATGCAACGTTGAAGCCGGTCCAGGATGCGTTCGTCACGGCAAAGGCCATGGGCGTGCACGTGGAAGCAACGAACCTTCTGATTCCGACGCTGAATGACAGGGACGAAGATATCGAGGAACTCTGTCGCTGGCTGAAGGAGAATGTCGGACGCGAAACACCGGTGCATTTCTCGCGATTCAATCCGCAATACCAGATGCGGCATCTGCCGCCAACCCCGGCAGAGACACTTGGCAGGGCCAGGGACATCGCACGGGCGGTCGGGCTCGAATATGTCTACATTGGCAATATCATGAGTGAAGGCGGCTCGAATACGCGTTGCCCGTCGTGTAACACGCTGCTCATCAGTCGCACAGGTTACCGGATTAATGCGAACGTGATTCCGGATGGGAAATGTCCTTCATGCAACAGGGAGATCTACGGCGTATGGAACTGACGCGTCGCAAGTTTGGAAAGATCCTGGCGGCTTCAGCCGTTGCTGTGCTTTCTGGTGTATGGAAAGTTGCCGGTCGGATGGCGCCCGCCAGTTTCATCAGAGCGGTTAAGGCGAAGTCGTTTCCGGGCAGGATACGGGCACTTGATGAAGCAGAGGTCAAGGGGACGGCAAAATGGGGTGGGTGAGGAAACTGACGGGACTACCCTTCGACTACGCTCAGGGCAGGCAGGACAACTGAGGGAACTCATTACAGAAGGGCGCGAAGAACGCAAAGAGACAAATGATATTCTCGCGCAGAGACGCAGGGGTGCAGGGACGCGGAGAACTGCCGGTTTCCAAATCCTGACACCTGACACCCGAAACCTGTCTGCCAGAGGCAGCCTGCCCACCTCTGGCGGAAACGCTGAACACTGGGCTGATGAGGATGCTGTGGTGAAGAATGGGATGCTAAAGGGCAGATGGACGAAGTACGCGGTGATACTCACCGTGGGTTTCTTCGGGCTGGTTGCACAGGCTCTGCTCTTTCGTCAATTCCTGACTGTTTTTGAGGGAAACGAGCTGAGCATCGGGATCTTCTTCAGCTCATGGCTGCTGTGGATTGCAGCGGGTGCACTGGTGGGGCGTAAACGCCTTTGGGCCCGGCTCTCCGGTCACTTTGAGTTTCTGCCATTGGTGTATTTGCCGGCGTACGTACTGCAGGGCTGGCTGATCAATCATGCGCGCAGTTTTGCGGGCGTTGAACCCTACGAATTGTTTCCACTCGTCAAGATGCTGCCGGTCTCCTTCCTGGTCAATGCGCCGGTGAGTTTGTGGACAGGCCTGCTGTTTGTCCTGGCGTGTAGATGGATTTCGGAGGGCCGGGGCGTTCCTGTTTCCAGGGTCTACGTATGGGAAGCTGTTGGCAGTTTCGTGGGCGGCATCGCTGTAACACTGTTGCTTTCGCTTGGTGTGGGAGGCGAGACAGTCTTTCTTATTGCGGCGTTGGTCATCGCCTCTGCATTCTGCGTATTCCGCCTCTCGCGGCGAAGATACATAAGCGCTGTTGTGACTGTCCTGATAGTGATGCTGGCGTGGGGATCGGGCCTGAACCATGCCTGGGAACGTGCGAATAACCTGCTTTCATGGGAACGGCTGTTGCCGCGCGAGACGTACCGTGGCACGTTTGTGACGCCCCAGGCAAAGTACCTTTATGGGCAGTACAGGGGGCAGTTCAACGTCGTCACCCGGGAATCCATCGCAGACAGCATTCCGAATACTGAACACGCCTCGGAAGTGCTCGCGGTGCACCTGGCCCAGCATCCCGAAGCCCGCCGTTTTCTGATAGCGGGACCTGGTTCCTTCTCCATATGCAGGAGACTGCTGCTCCTGCCGCAGGCTGAATCCATAACGTGGCTTGATATGGATCCGGCTTACCCCCCAAATCTATTGAGCGTCTTACCGGCTGAGTTCCGGGCAGGCGCTGACCGGTTGACCATTCCGCAAACCGAGATGCGCAGGTATCTCTCAGATCGAGGGCGCGAATATGATCTGATCATTCTGAACATGCCCGATGCGACTACCCTGACGCTAAACAGGTATTTCACGCGCGAATTCTTTCTGCTCTTGAAAGAACGCCTGCGCGAATCCGGAATCATCGGAGTGCGGGTATCGGGCGGCGAGAATTACATGGGTGATGAGCTGATTAACGCGGGTGCGTCCGTGTTCTGCACGATGGACTCGGTTTTCGATCAGGTTGTGCTCAAGCCAGGTGATGAGACGTGGATGATCGCATCAGATGGACATGATCTGAGTGTTTCACCGGATGTTCTTCGAGACCGATTCCAGGCAATTGCAGAGGCAGAGGCTGTATACCCGCCGGACGGTTTGATGTCCCGGTACCTGCCGGATCGGATAGAGGACCAGCTGGCACATTATCGTGCAGCGGTTGAAACATTCCCGGAAGAGATGCTGCTCAATACGGACCGCCATCCCAAGGCCTTGTTTCACAGTCTGTTGTTCGCGTCCCGGGAGGCCGGCACGGCGGCATCGCTTGCGGCTGGGATAAGAAGATTTGCAGGATCGGGCGTACTGATTTTGCCTCTTGGAATATGCGTGTACCTGCTGCTGCGAGTTGTTTATCTTGCCAGGAGTCGAGGCAGGAATGACGCGGAAGCGGTCGGACACGGTGTGCGTCCGTTTGATCACTATTTCCTGATCTTTGCGACCGGCGCAGTTGGCATGACTGTGAGCATCATCCTCATGTTCATGTACCAATCGGTATTCGGCTCCCTGTTTCTGCATGTTGGCCTGATCTCGGCACTGTTCATGTTCGGGTTGTCAGTGAGCAGCATGGTTTGCGAACGGATTCTTGCGGTGCGAGAGAAGTTGTTGGAATACCTGTTGCCGCTGGGTGTGCTGCTGTACGTCATCTTCATCGCAGCACTGTATGTGATGCCGGCCCAGCCGTCACAGGTGCTCTTCATTACACTGTTCCTGCTCAGCGGATCACTGGCCGGACTGTATGTACCCATTGTTGCCCGCCAGCTGAAGCTGGCAGGGCTGGCACACGAAGAGTCAGGCGCATTTCTCGAGTTGAACGATCATCTCGGTGGTGCGCTCGGCGGGTTGATGACAGGTCTCGTTCTGCTTCCCATCTTTGGAACGTCCTGTGCACTCGGCGTGGCGACGCTGTTGCTGGTGGCCGGGTTCCTGCCTTATCTGATAGAGCGCTTTTGTGTGAACGGTCGAGCATTGATGCGTGATCGGTTTCATAGTCGAGTTCGGGCGGTGGCTTACGTGATGTCCGGGATCGCCGTATTCTTTATGGCTGCGTCGCTCATTCTTCATCGGGACGGGGCGGACAGCATCAAGCGTCGCGTTCTTGCCGCAGCGCAAGCCATGGCCGGCGCCGCAGAGCTGGTGACGGAGCGCCATTCGTTGAGCGATGGCCGGGCACTCGACTACTTCGTTATCCAGAATAAGTCCGAATCAGCTGAAGCATATATCTTCAGTACCCAGAAGCTCGCGCCTGATGTCCGGGGATACGGCGGGCCGATCATCATGGCGGTAATGGTCGATACGAATGGTGTGATCGGTGATTTCACCGTCATTGAGTCAAACGAAACATCTGCCTACCTGTATGATATGCTGGCGTCGTGGACGCGCAAGCTTATCGGGAAGAACCTGTTCGGTTCGAATCCGTTGGCCGGCGTGGACAGTGTAACCGGGGCTACGATGTCCTCATCGGCAATTGCGCTGACGCTGCGAAAGGCGGGCCAGTCGTTCGCTGCAGAGGTGCTCGGTCTGGAGAGTGAGGTATCGGAGCCACCTTCCACGTGGTTGCCGGACGGGGGTCTTGTGCTCGTCGTGGTGCTGGCCGGCGTCGTGCTGGTGCTTCGCAGAAAGCCGTCCATTCGTGTGCGACGTCTATTCCTTGTGACAGTGCTGGTGCTTGCAGGGCTCCGGTTGAACATGCAGTATTCCATGGCGCAGGCGCTGTCTTTGCTCAGCCTGAAGCTACCACCTGCCGGATGGAATGCGCCGTTCATGTTCGTTCTGCTTCTGCCTGCATTCGTGTTGATGTTCGGCAATATCTATTGCGGGTACCTGTGTCCTTTCGGCGCTTTGCAGGAACTGGTTGGCGAGCTGTCACGTCTGCCCGAGTGGGCAAGTCGTCGACTACAGCACCTGCTTCCGGGGTGGGGATCGCATTTACCGAAGGCGGATCCAGACAAGAAGACCTGGCGTTATGGAAGGCTGGTGAAGTTCGGACTGCTGTTCATCCTGGTCATGTCATATGCCGCCAACCTGAATCCAGGCCTGGCTTCCAGCGATCCACTCGTTACCGTGTTCGGCATAGGGAAGTCGCGGTTCGTACTGGCAATAGTTGCGGTGGTCCTTGTTCTATCCTTCTTCTACAAGCGTTTCTGGTGTCGGAACCTTTGTCCAACCGGTGCATTTCTTTCACTGCTTAATGGCGTCCACTTTCTGAAGCGGCACATTCCCGGGATCAACCACAAGCGCTGCGACTTCGGGATGACCGACAACGGAGAGTTGGACTGCCTGTGTTGCGACTGCTGCCGGTCATCTGCTGCATCCCTGATAGTTGGTTCGCCGCCGGTCCCTGATACAGTCACACAGAAGCGGTTGAATATATTGTTCCTGGTGCTGGTCTCTGCGGTGGGTCTAGTCTTTCTCCGAGAGACAATGCTGACGTTTCGAATGAGCCGTGCATCAGAGTCCAGCAGGCTAGCATCCACCACGCAGTCCGGCGGCAGACCGCGCGATGTTGATATGCAGAAGCTTCAGTCGCTTATTGAGCAGAGAAAGCTCTCGATGCACGAGGCGGCTTATTACAGGAAGCTGACCGACATCTCATCCGGGGAATCGGGACCCTAACCGAACTTTCGCGATTCGCAAGCGAATCGCGGAAAGTTCGGCTATAGCCCGAGGGCTGACCCCTTGGGCTTAAGTTTAGGGTGGACAGCGCCTGAATCGTAATTGTCCTCGTCCTCAGTGAGCGGAGCGAACGGTCCTCGCGTGCCAAGCCGTAGCCTTCGCCGAGGCTACGTCGGGCATGCGAGGACGAGGACGATTAAAACCGGCAACCAAATCCGCAATGCAAACTGCTGGCACGCACACCAGCGCCACCGAAGGCCAGAACGCCAGCGCACGGCCCGGACCTCAGAGCGTTACTCGCACAGATACGATCTGCCAGGGCCCGGCGGGGAAGGTTACCGCGCGAGATGCCGCCCGGACCGCACCAGTTTCGGCTTCCTCGAGAATATTGACCCGTTTCACGGCCCGAACACGCCGATCGAACACCAGCCTGACCTTAGTCTTCCGGTTGGACGCGTTGTAGCCTCGCACTATGAGAGCACGTCCGGTTTCCGCTTTCTTGATGCCCGTCACTACAAATGCCGGACTTCCTTCAACGGTAACAAACGAATGACTGCGCGGCAAAGTTCCTTTCTGTGCCCGTGCCTGGAAAGCACGAAGCGGAACATTGTAGGCAAGCCCTTCCCTCGGCAGATTCGCGGCCTGCCAGTTGCCGCGATGCGGAAGGATGGCCCATTCGATCTCGTGTCGCCCGATATCGGGCAACACGTCGGGATCATATGAGGAACGCAGGAGCGTAAGCTCGAGCGTGCCGCCGGCAAGTGAGTGCCCATACTTGCCTGTATTCATGAGTGCAAGACCGGAGCCGCCGGCTTCAACATCTACCCATTTCTGAGCAGGCACCTCTCGGTATGTTGGCCTGTCGACTACCGCGAACGGCACATCGCAGTGCAGCTTCCTGGGCTTGCCGGGAACGGCGAATTGCACCTTAAGCATCGGCGCATCAGTTGAGCCGGTGCCCTTCTCAAGCCATTCGACGACAAGGTGAGAATCAATTCTCGGAGTGTCGGCATGAATCGTTGTGGTAAGAACGAATCGGCTTCGCCCCCATTCATACTCGGACCGAACCGCTATGGATTCAGGGCCTTCCTGAACTATCCGGGCCGCAGTCACGACCGTGACATCGAACGGGCCCTTTGCTGCTGGATCAATGTTCCATGCGCTCATTCCATGCGCTCGTTCGAGATAGACCACGAGTCGATTCGCACCACGCCTGGCCAGGATATTGCGGCCGGCAGCTCCGTCTTTTCGCCTCGGCCTCAAACTCTTTATGGTTCCGACTTTGGAATCGAAGCTGATCTGGGCGAATCGATTACTGATGGTCAATCCATTCCGCTCGATCAGAGCGCTGGGTGACACGGAGGCCGGCTCGCTCTGCATATCGGGATAATCGGGGTAGGGACTTGCCCAGTGCGTGATCGACAGAGTTCCGACGTCGCTGCGCAGGGGCCGGACGTAGAATGTGCGGTATCCCACTCCCGGCACATCCAGCGCGGTGAATTGCACCCATATATGGATATCAGCATCAAACTGTCTGGTGCGCACTATCTGTGCCGACACAACGTTGTCATTGTCGTCAGTCACAACGACGTCATTCAATGGATCGGTCGTCAGCACGAGTTCTGCAACTACCACGTCACTGCGCAGCCATGCTACCGGGTTGAAGACGACCACCGGCATTGTGTCATTCGGTATCCTGGGCAAGTTGATCCGCTCCGCCACGGCGCGCATTGCGCCGTTGTGCACATTGCGGACGATGTTCGAGGCATGGAAATAGCGCGCACGGCTGTCTAGATTCGACTCGTGTATGGCGGAACCGGGCAGTATATCGTGGAACTCATTGAAGACGAGTGTCCGCCAGGCTTCGGTCAGCTCGGTTGAGGGCCAGCTCTTGCCCGTAAGGAGCGAGGCTGTCGCAACGGCTTCAGCAGATTGAAGATCGTTCTCGAGATCGCGATTGCCCTTCTTGATATGCGAAACCGATGTGTAGCAACCTTCGAAGATGAACTGAAGTTCGCCCCGGTGCACGGGAAGCTTCGCGGCGCGGGGCTTGACGTGGTCGAAGTATTCGTCGGCTGAACTGAATTGAATGCGGGGATAAAGTGGGCTCTTTCCAAACGACAGGGCCGTTTCGATATCGCGTCGTGTGGGCCCACCACCATGGTCACCGACCCCGTAGACAAACATCTGGCTTGCGACGTCCGGCGGAAGCCGGGCGGGCTCATTCCTGACCGCCGGTGTGACACGGTCGCTATAGCCCTGGCCCGTCTTTGCCAGAACGCGTGAGCCATCAGGTCCTTCCCACCAGTAGAGCTGGACATTGGGCGGAGAGGTGCGCATGTGATAGAAGTATTCAATACCCGCGCTCTGGAGGATTTGGGGAAGTTGGGCAACATGACCGAACCCGTCGGGTAGCCATCCGACCCTGGCACGTACGCCGAGTTTCGCGGCGAAATAACGCTGTGCAAACAGGAACGATCTGGACAGGGCCTCACCGCTCGACAAATTAGTGTCTGATTCCGTCCACGTGCCGCCGACTACGTTCCACTTTCCTGCCCGCACGGCCCGCTGTATGTCTCGGAACAGATCGGGCTCATACTTCTCGATGGCTGCGTAACATGATGCCTGGCTCTGCGAGAACTTGAAGTCCGGAAATTCATCCATGAACCGTATTGCCTGTCTGAACGTGTCGATACAGACCTGGATCGTTTCCGGCCATCGCCACAACCAGTTCATATCGATGTGCGCATGTCCGACAAGATGCACCGACTGCTTGCCCACGCGCCGCTTCTCGTCATCTACGATGTCCAAGAGCGCTTCGACAAGAGGGGGGATGCTGTCAAAGTCCCGGCTCAAGACCGCGCGCGTAAGGACGCCGGCGATTTTGGCCGCATCAGCGCGAGTTTCAAAGAATTCGGATGCAGTTGCCAGGTCGGCGCTGAGCCGGGCAAGTTGCTTCCGATGCGCGGACGGGATGGCGGGGGCCGCCGTCTTCACTGCGGCGACAAATGCTGAATCAATACCCGGCGAGACTTCAGCGATTGTCGAGAGGCGACGGGTCTCGTCATAGACCGCCAGCTCGATGGGTGTCTGAAATGCCCTGGCCCAGTGCGATGTCGGAACAGAAACGGCGATAACTGCTCTTGCCCCGGGAGCCAGCGATGGAACAGAAACCTGGCGGATCTGCTTGCCTGAAGCATGAGAGGCAAGGAGCCGGGCCGGTGGCGTGCTGCGCGTGCCGAGGTTATGAACGGAAAGCTGTACTTGCGTCGCATTTCTGCCTTCCGATATCTGTGGGACGGAAACACTCAGGGGTATTGCGTTATCGCCGATCGGCCATTTGCGGGAAAGTGGATTGTCGAGCGTGTAGGTCAGGCCCTGCAGGGACAGGCCACCGGGTGTGAGAAAGCGTGTGCAGAAACCCCAGCCACCGTCATATTGCTGGATCTTGATCAATAACCTGTTCCAGCCCGCGTTCAGTTCGCATGCGATGCGATCCTGGTCAGGTACGACGTCGCGCTTGATGTCGATCAGATAAAGAAGCCGGCCGTTCAACCATATGGCCGCACCATCGTCGGAGCCGATCGACAGTATTGCACGGACAGCTTTAGCGGTGTGGAGGTAGATGTGCGCATACGCACAGCAATCGCATGAGTATTTCCATG
>SPBP01000136.1 GCA_004525935.1 Lentisphaerales bacterium
CACGATTCATGCAAAACAGGTCTTATCTAAGTGCCATTCACGTCTAGTCTATTAACAACCTTATGAAATCCCGGTTTATTGATAAGTTACTGACTCGCCTGGACCGCCTGGACCAAAAGAGTCTGCAGGCTCATTTTCTGCGACTGGTTCAGCAAAAGGGCCTGATGGAGACCATATTTCAGGCGGTCCGAGAGGGTATCATACTGCTCGATGCGCGTGGGCGGATAACCTACGCAAACAAGGCTGCCGTCTCAATGGTAGGGTCAGCCCACGAGACAACGATAGCCGGTAACAATATCGCGAAGTACCTTCGCGGAATAGACTGGACCCGCATCCTCGATTTCGACACCTCTGAATGGTCGAAGATCTTCATGCACGAGATCGAGATAGACTATCCCTCGCGGCGCTTCCTCAGCTTCTATGTTGCCCCGCTGGAGGAGCAAGAAGGTGAAACGGGGCGGGGCGTGCTTCTGATGCTGCGCGATACAACTCACGACCGCGAAGAAGAAGTGAGCACTCTTGAATCAGAACGCATCAACGCTGTGAAACTGTTAGCCGCCGGAGTGGCTCACGAGATCGGGAATCCCCTCAATGCGCTCAGCATTCACCTCCAGTTGATAGACCGCGAACTGGAGCAGCTCGATGAACACCACAGGGATTCGCTCAGGGAACTGCTCTCGGTTGCGCGCAAGGAAGTGTCGCGACTCGACCTCATTATCACCCAGTTCTTGCGCGCAATCCGCCCTTCGAAACCCAAGCTTTTTCCTGCCCGAATTGAAACGCTGCTCAAAGAGACGCTATCCCTTCTCAAGCACGATATTCAGAGCCGAGATATCCGTGTACAGATCAACAGTCCCTCGGATCTGCCCAGGATACGGGTCGACAGACAGCAGATGAAGCAGGCCTTCTTCAATGTGATCAAGAACGCGTTCCAGGCGATGAAAGACGGCGGGGCGTTGACGATCAACATCTCAACCCTCGATCGCTTCCTGGCAATATCGTTTGTAGACACCGGTCCAGGCGTCAATGCGGGGGAATCCGGACGCATTTTTGAGCCCTACCACACAACTAAGCCCGACGGCACCGGCCTCGGACTGATGGTTGTGCAGAGAATACTGCAGGATCACAATGGAACGATTGAGTTTCACAGCGAGCCAGGCATAGGAACAACAGTTACCCTGGTCCTTCCGTTCGGTGAGCCGCAGGTGCGCCTTCTGAAATCCAGGACCACACCGGAGGATGAGACGACATGAAGAACCCAACTTTGCTGATTGTTGATGACGATCGAAGCACGCGCGAGGGACTCGAGAATGCGATGAAACGGAAGTATGAGATCTACGCAGCTGAAAGCGCAGAACGAGCCCTGGAAATACTTGCTGATGCTCCCATCGACATAGTTCTGAGTGATATCAGGATGCCAGGCATGGACGGATTGACGCTTCTTCATCGCATACTGGCTCGTACGCCACAACCGGCCTGCGTCCTGATGACCGCATATGGAAGCATTGATAAGGCGGTTGAGGCCATCAAACAGGGGGCCAGCGACTACATTGCTAAACCGTATAGCCTCGACGATCTCGAAATGCGGATTCAGAAGGCACTGCGCGCCCGAACGATTGAAGCCGAGAACAGATCCCTTCGAAGCCAGCTCGACGACAAGTACGGGCTTGAAGCCATGGTTGGCAGCTCCGAGCCAATGCAATCAGTTTTTGATTTGATCCGTCAAATTGCGCCCACGCAGGCAACTGTGACGGTGCTAGGCGAGAGCGGAACCGGTAAAGAGCTTGTGGCCCGTGCCATTCATGGGCTCAGCCCTCGATCGAAGGCACCGTTTGTACCAGTCCACTGCGCCTCCCTCTCTCAGAACCTGATGGAGAGCGAACTGTTCGGGCATGAGAAGGGAGCCTTTACGGGCGCCAGCGAACGGCGCATCGGTCGGTTCGAAATCGCGGACGGCGGAACGCTGTTCCTGGATGAAGTCTCGGAAATAGACCCCGCCACACAAACTAAACTCCTGAGGGTATTGGAGGAGCGCTGCTTTGAACGGGTCGGGGGCAACAAGACCATAGAAGTCGATATTCGTCTGATCGTGGCAACAAACAAAAACCTGAAACAACTCGTTGAAAAGGGCGTGTTTCGTGACGATCTGTACTTCAGGCTGAACGTTGTGAGCATCGAGCTGCCCCCTCTCAGGGAAAGACGCAGCGACATCCCACTCCTATGTAACTCGTTTATCCACGAACTCAGCGAAAGGAATGCCAAACCCGTCCTATCTCTTTCCCCCGAAGCAGCGAAGTTGTTGGAGGCATGCGCCTGGCCGGGAAATGTCAGGGAACTCCGAAACATCATTGAGAAGATGGTCGTGCTGGCCAAGGGCCCGAGACTGACGGCACGGGACGTGCCGCCGGAAATAAGAAATGTCACGGAGAACGTCAAGCGTAATGCAGACAGCACCTCCGGCATGGCGGGCGTTGTGCCCAGTTCTATGGAACAGGTGGAAAGAATGATGATAGCCACTGCGTTAGAGAATCACGCCGGCAACAGAACAAAAGCTGCTCTGCAACTGGGTATCAGCAGGAGAACACTACACCGCAAACTGCAGCAATACCGTCTGGCCGAGACTCAAGGCGGGAAGACCCAGACAGAGTCTGTAAAGTAACGTGACGCCGGAATGAACCGTCACTGCTGGCGTGCTTTGGCCGCAGCCAGCGCCGTGCGCAATCTCCGTTCGAAACCAATATCGCGTGCAGCTCCAAGTCGCAGGGCTTCCTTGTACTGATCCATCGCGCCAACTGGATCAGTCGGTTCGGCAACCAGTAGAACCTGCGCCAGATCGTAGCGGGCCTCACTTAGGTCCGGAGCAAACCCGACCGCCATTTCGAGTTGCATTCGAGCATCAAGATAATCACCAAGCGCCATGTGCGCTACGCCAAGAGACACCCGAGCCTGAGCACAAGAGGGGTCTTCACCGACTAGATCCTTTAGAATCTCAATGGCTTCTTCGTAGCCCCCCTCCTTGCAAAGCAACATTCCATTGATGAGCCGTAGTTCGTAATCGCCAGGAAGCTCCTCTAGCCCATTGGCTATGACCTCACGAGCCGTATCGAGCTTGCCTTCGCGCATAAGCTGCGTTGCCAGTGGAACACTCCTGCGCGATGTCGCAGCCGTTGATGCAGGCAACTCGACCTCCGCCTCAAAGGCAAATTGTCTGCTTTCTTTCTCGGCTTCCTCATAGATCGCCTTAAGTTGCCGGTATTCCCTGAGAAGATCGTTGTAGCCAGCCGTGGCGGCATCCAGCTTGCTGCGCAGATTGCTCAATTCCTTCTGGTCTGCCGGCGGACTTCTCATACCAGTGCTGACGTCGGCCGGTTCTTCTTTGCCCAGCCGAAGAACTCTGACCTTGTCGCCAAGCGATACGTTCTGCACCTCAAGCTCCTGTTTCTCCCTCTCAAGCGCCTGTTTCTCCCTCTCAAGAGAACTGTACTTCTTCTCGAGAGCCTTCATGCTCTTCTGCATACGCTCCTGGCTATCTTCCATCTGAGTAAGTTCGCTTTGAAGGGCCTGGCAGCTCTTATCCAGATCATCAGATCGCCGCTTCAGTTCCAGCGTACTCGGGCCTCCGCCCTGCGCATGCGAAAGCTCAAACACTTCTCCCCTAAGCCTAACAATCTCCGAACGTAACTGCGCTTCGGTCAGCCGCGAAGTGTCGCGTCCCAGAGGAGCGGAGGCAGTCGTTCTTTTCGGAGCTACCTTGGACGAAGTAGCGACGCCTTTTCTGAGGGAAGGTTTTGCGCGCAACAGTTTGGCCAAATTGCCTTGGCAATAGGAAATCCGGCGATCGACAAGTTCCTTGCGAAAACCGGGATACATCTGTGCAACCCTGCGATATAGATCCAGTGCGGCAGCGTAAAGCTTTGTTGCTTCATCTGCCCTTCTCTCCTTAACCGCGTTATCCGCCGCCTTGACCACAAGGAATGCCCTCTTGTGCATTCGTTCCTGTTCCGTAAGGGACTGTGCACAAAGCAGGCAGGGCACAAGCAAAACCGCCAGAGCCAACGCTATACCAGCCACCAATGGGCGTTTCCCGAGCTTCATTTTGCCTCCATGTCGAAGGCGTATTCTTCCCCGATTCCAGAGGGAACTCAAGCTCAATTCCATAGCAATTCCGTTAGAAACTGCGGGCCCGAGCCCTGAATCGGACAATCCGCCGCGCCAGCCACCGGCATTCCGAGTCGGGCTGCGCCCGAAAGAGAATACGCTCTGGCCGAGGACCTATGTTTTGATACCATAGTTTCGTGAATCTTCTCGACCATTTCGGCAGGACCAGGAACAAGGCGGAGCCGCCCCGCCCCACCAAGATAGGGCTGGCGCTAGGCAGCGGTGGCGCCAGGGGATGGGCTCACATAGGGGTAATCAACGCCATAGCACAGTGTCACATTCCCATTAATTGCGTTGCGGGCACCAGCATGGGAGCCCTTGTCGGCGCCGCACTTGCGGCAGGAAAGACTGATGAGTTGCATCATGTCGCTCTCGAAATGGACTGGAAACGCCTCATCTACTACTTCTTTGAACTCAACTTCCCGCGCAGTGGGCTGATCGACGGATCCCGGATCGTCGAGTTCCTCAAGGAACATATTGTTTCCGTCGATATCAGAAAGTTGTCGCTCCCGCTGGCCGTAATTGCGGCGGATGTTATGACCGGCAGAGAGGTCGTTATCAGCGAAGGGAATGTTGTCGAAGCTGTCCGAGCCAGCATCGCAATACCTGGGATGTTCACGCCGGTCATAATGGGTAACGACATCTTGGTGGACGGTGGACTTGTGAACCCGCTGCCCATCAGTGTGTTGAGAAGCATGGGGGCCGACTTTGTGATCGCAGTGGACGTGACAGGAGATCCGGAGGACCAGTTTGGAGAGTCGAAGTCCCATTCCCGAACCGAGGTGTCCACACCTCCAGAGTCCGATATCTCGCACAGTCTTCTCCAAAGAATCGAGGAGAAGCTTCGGGGCTTCGACCTGCTCAACCTGCGAGCCAGCCTGTTCCAGCGCAGCAAGAGTCCAAACATCTTCGATATTCTGGGAAACACTTTCCGAATAGTCGAACGCCAGGTTACCCGAACACGACTGCAACTTGAACCTCCTGACATTCTTATTCGGCCGGCAGTCTGCGACATTGGCACCATGGAGTTTAACAAAGCGAGCGAATGCATTGCAGCGGGTTATTCCAGCGCAATGGAAGCACTGTCCGCATACCCGAATCTCTCCTCCCCCGGATAAGCTTCGCTATTACAGAGAGCCGCTGAGTGACGAGCCCAAGGTGGGATGACTCGTCATCGTCCAGATTACAGAAGACGTTGCAGCTATCCTCATTCTGACTTCTGCGCAAATCTCACGAAACGGCTGGAGATGCCCGTATTGGAAAAAGCATTGATTTCTGTGAGCTAAACACCTACCATTTCGAATCCTATTCGTCACGCGTGCGGCGCGGCGCGGATCAGAGGATGTGAGTCCAATCATACGAGACCCAGCATCCCACTCAAATCATTGGTGTTTCTGGGTATGGCGAGATAGCTCAGTTGGTAGAGCAGTGGACTGAAAATCCACGTGTCCCCAGTTCAATTCTGGGTCTCGCCACCATTCTTGTTAGGAAACTCGACTACTTCTTCCTTAATCCGGCAATTCCCGTAGCGCTTCCGTAGCGTTTTGTTTTCGATACGAGATAGTGCAGCACCCAAAAGCACTGCCAATCACCCCAACACATAGCCTCGGGATCCTCAATCCGCAAACCGCAATTTCGCCATATGATGAAAGATGGTCCGGGGTAGTGCAAGCTCGGTGATGGCCAGGTGTGCTGAAAGCATCAGAGAGCGAGAGAGCGAAGCCCGGGGAGTGTGCCTTCCTGATCCGCCTTCCAGGTGAGTTGCCTGTCCCTCCCGTGACGGGCGACAGTCAAAGCGATAAATCCCCCCCCCGACAAGCCCGGTCTGTACATGAGAGCGCTGTATCGGTTTACTCCTCCGCATCATGCAGGTGATAGTGAAGCGCCCTTGCAAGACGGTCGAGGAGTACATCGAGCAGAAAGCCGAGCGAAGAGTTCGGCCTCCCGAGCGATGTCCGCAGTGCAGAAAGCTTCATACCCTGGATGACCTGGGATATTACGACCGGGGCTGCACCGATTTGAAAAGGAGAAGAACAGGCGGCTGCCGGCGCGGCCACAGACCTCGAACGCCAGCCAGCCGTTATGCACGGTGCCGAGATCCACTACCACCCGCACCGCCTCGCCGTCGCGGGCCGGCGGCAACACCAGCGGCGCGGATGCCGGCGTACGCAGCAGGGAGTCCAGACCGGACGTTGCCTCCGGCTCGATCTCCTCGGCGCCCAAGGCCAGGTCCTGGGCGTTGGCCCACGGCATCGTATGCGCCGGATCCATCGCCGGCATGGACGGACGCAAGACCTCCCAGTCGATCTCCGCCGTCGCGGGGCCGC
>SPBP01000087.1 GCA_004525935.1 Lentisphaerales bacterium
GAACAAGGCGGCCGGAGGCCACAACCAAAGAATCCGGCCGCCGGTCGAAAGTCACAAGTCGAAGGTGAAGGTACATATGAAGAAGAGTTCCTTTCTACCTGCACCTGAGACCTTCACTTTCACTGCCTCATCCTGCCGACATCACGAATTTTCTTGTTTTTCATCGCCGTAACGGCGGGATGAGGCACTAACCCAACTTCCGCGGTCAAGAAAAGCCCTTTCGCCGGCTGCTATTCCGTAAAGCGTTGAATCGCAACTGGTTGAGGCATGCTCGACGGATTCGGCCCGCCATGCCGGGATGTTGTAAGTGCTTGTGTATCAACGGGTTGATTTTGCCGGGCCGTTTGTAGTGCCAGTGTACCGCAAAACAATTGTTTGACTAAGTGCCACTCTCGATCCATTGTCTCTGCGTTGAGTCATAGCAGACAAGGAAATCGGAGCATGTTCTTTCGGGAGAAAAAGACCAGCAAGCACCCCGTTCTCCAACTGGTGGAGAGCCACCGGAACTCCGCGGGCAAGGTGTGTCAGCGGATTGTGGTTTCACTTGGCGGCTGCTGTGTCCCAGACGAACATAGAAAGGCCGTGGCCATCGAGGTAACTCATCGCATGGCTGGGTACCAGCGCTTCTTGCCTTTTGAGGATCCCATTGTGGCTGACTGGACAACGTTGGTTCTGCAACGGATCGAGGAGGCGGGAAAGTTGCCGGAGGCAACATTCCGTGAGATACAAGACAAAGGCTCCGAACGCCTTGAAGAAATCTGCATTGATGCGGTTGAGCACGAGCAAGGCGTTGAGCTTGGGCCCTGCCTGGCTCTTCTCCAAGCCTGGAAGGCGCTGGAGTTGGACAACTTTCTCACTGCACTGGAATTTTCACCGGACCAGATTGCCACGGCAAAAGTCAGCGTGCTGAACCGACTTATTGATCCGTGCAGTGAAAACGAACTGGCCAACTGGGCTGCGACCATTGCGCTCGACGATCTCCTGAACGTACACACGGGAGCATGGGGAGAGGATCGCTTCTATCGGATCAGCGATAAGCTACTGTCTGCCAGGAGAGGTCTGGAGAAGCACCTGCGCAAGAAGGAGCGGAGCTTGTTCAACTTGGACAGGACCATCCTGCTCTACGATCTAACCAACAGCTACTTTGAGGGGGAGGCAGCGGGAAACAAGCTGGCTCGACGCAGTGTCAACTCCAAGGAGAAGCGAAGCGACTGTCCGCTCATCTCGGTCGGAGTCGTTCTTGATGCTGAGGGATTCGTTATTACGCACAAGGTGTTTTCCGGCAACAGGAGTGACAGTAAGACCTTGCTCGGCGCGGTGGCCGATCTCGAAAAGATCGCGGGCTCGGGCTCGCGCCCGGTCGTCGTGGTCGATGGGGGAATGGCCACCGAGAAGAACTTGAATGATCTTCTGGCAAAGGGCTACGACTATGTTGTCAACGGGAAACGTCAAAAGCGCGCCGAGTTCGCGGCCGACTTCTTGGACAGGGCCCTGTTTAAGCGCGTGGAGGGAAGGCAGGAAAATAGGGCAACGCGCCCAGTGTTTGTGCGGAGAATTAAAAATGGCGCAGAGACACTCGTGCTCTGCCGAAGCGACGGACGACGGGACAAGGAAGACGCCATTCAGGATGGTGCTGAACGTAAACTCATAGAGGGCCTCGAAACACTTCAGGCCCGCATCCTCCGCAATGATCCAAAACTCAAGTTGGCTAAGGGCTCCGCCTTGGTCAACCGCGCTATCGGCAGGCTTGCCTCGCGCACAACCAGAGCCTCGAAGCTCTACGACATCGATTACGAGCACGAACGCCGGGAACTCACCTGGAACCGGCGCGAAAAAGAATGGACCAAAAACAGACAGTTGCATGGATGCTACCATCTGCGCAGTTCCATCGACATGTCCGACCAAGAGCTTTGGAAGCTGTATATCACCCTCACGCGCGTGGAAGATGCTTTCCGGCACATGAAAAGCGACTTGGGACTGCGACCGTTCCACCATCAAACCGCTCGACGTTGCGGATCTCACATCTGGATTACCATTTTGGCCTACCATCTATTACGATGGACTGAGTACTCGCTTAACCTGGCTGGATACAACTGCACTTGGAGGACGCTTCGCCGCAGACTCCAAACGCATTGCTATGCCACAGTAATAGTGCCCACCGCCACGAAGCGGGTGCATCACACCCGCAAAGCAGGGCGCCCAAACGAGGTGCAGAGACTGATCTACTCCCTGCTGGGCATCGATTGGGCCAACCTGCCGGTCAGGCGCCGGACCTACAGCTCCGAGCGCCAATGCGCGAAAACGTAGTGCCAGAGCTTTTGTAAGTCGTTGCGGGGCAACAGCCTATTTTTTTGACCGCGGAAGTTGGGCTAAGGGATGCGTCACAGAGGGAAGGCGGGCGCACTGCTGCGACAGAGACACATGCCGGGAGAAGAGAGTCAACCTGTGGCGCTACGCGAGATGCGGAGTCAGCTTGCTCTTCAGGGCGTCTTTGCTCAAGGCTCCGACAATCTGTTCCTTGACTTCACCGCCTTTGAAGATCAGGAGAGTCGGGATAGACCTGATTCCGAATTGGACCGCGAGCTGGGGATTGTCGTCCACATTCACTTTCGCGACCTTAATCTTGCCATCGAGCTCATCCGCAAGGCTTTCGACCGTCGGCGCTATCGCCTTGCACGGCCCGCACCATTCTGCCCAGAAATCGACCAGTACCGGCCCTTCGGCCTTGATCACGTCCTGTTCCCAGTTATCGTTCGTTATGGTGATCGGCTTCCCGCTCATTAGAACCAATCTCTTTCGTTCTCATAGTATGGGTGATTGAAAGGCAACTCCCTGCCCCACCACGAGAGATTCTCCTCTTTCGGAAACAACTGTGTTGAGAACATCCATATTGTCATCGTCATGATTATGGATGCGGCCACGGCAACAAGGCACCATACCCAGATAAGCCGCTCCTGCTTCTCTTCACCTTCAATCTTGCCTTGTTTCCTGAGTAAGTCCTCTTCTTCCTGCGCAAACCGAACGCTGCGGTCGGTGACCTGCATGCTCTCGGGTCTCTTTATGCCGATCGTCTTGCGCTGGGTAGATGCCGCACTGACGTCGCTGCCATCGGCTCGACGAATCTTGACTGTGCGCGCACCGCCAGGCGCGGCTTCGCCACTCGTATCTCCCGGTCTCTTGATCCTGACTGTCCTGGGCGAGCGCTGTGTGGATTCCTCGGGAATGCCGCCGAGATCGACCCGTTGTGTCTTGTCACTAACCGCCCCGCCCCCGTCGCGCACTGGTACGGGCTGCGGTGTCACTGTGCCGCCTGAAGATGGTTTCTTCAGACGTATAGTTGCCGGGCCCCCGGCCAGCCGTGGCTGGGCCTCCGAGGGCGACTTGCTCTTCTTCACAATCGTTCGCGCCTCTCCGGTGGTGGCATCATCAGAGACTTTCGCTGCGCCCTTCTGGCCGAGTTCGCTGGGTTTCTTCAAGCTAATCGTTGAGGGGCTGCCACCCGCGCCGCCGGTAACCGGGCCGGGCCGGGCCTCTTCCAAGGGCACACGAGACGTATCACTCTTTGAGGACTCCGCATCAGCGGGACCACCAATTATTATCGGCTTGGCCGCCACTGCAGGCTGCGCAACCTCAAGCGGAACGCGAGAAGTATCACTCTTCGAAGATGCTTCGGCGGTTGTGGGAATCGCTGGCTTCGCCAGTTCCACCACCTTGACCGGAGCAGCATCCAGCTTTGCGGTAGCCGCCGGTGCACTCTTGATGGTCGGTGGCACGGACGGTCCCGTTGTTAAGGGCTTCTTGGGCGAAAGTTTGATCACCGGTGCTGCTGCGGCCGACGGTGCCGACGCGGAGGCAGCGGCCAATGGAGTCGGCGGAACGACAGGAGCTGTCACTACCGGTTTCGCTGGTATGGCGGGAGCTAGCTTTGCGACAGGAGTCTCGACTGCAGGGCTCGGCTCAGGTGCAGGCGCAGCAGCTGGTGGCGTGGGTGCGTTGACCTTCCTTGCTCCCAGTTTCGGTGGAAGATTCTCTACGGGATTGCCTTCAGTCGAGTCAGACATTCTATTCCCACCCTTTCGCACTTCAGTGCCCGTGCTTCAATTTGCCCGCCTCAGCCTGTCGGACAACACTTTCCAGAAGCACCCATTATAGGCGCTATCCCCTGCAAAAGCAAAGAAGATTCTGTTGCCACAATCGGCCCTGTCGCAAATGCACGCTGTTTTCCCGCCTGCGGCCGGAATGCGCATCGGCTTATACCACCGCCATTTCCTTCTCTTTTTCGGTCAGAATGCTGTCCAGCGAGGCAGTGTAGTCGTCGGTCAATTTCTGGACTTCTTTCGTCCCTGACTCCTTGTCATCCTCCGTAATCTTGCCCGTTTTCTCAAGGGCCTTGATTTCGTCGTTGGCCTCGCGCCGCACGTTTCTTATGGCAACTTTGCCCTCCTCCGCCATGCGTTTGGCCACTTTTGTCATCTCATTTCTTCTTTCCTCACTCAACTCAGGAATGGGAAGGCGAATGATCTTGCCGTCATTCATCGGGGTGATCCCCAGGTTCGCGGCCAGAATCGCCTTTTCGATCGCTCCGAGCGCAGTCGGATCATACGGGTTTATAACGATCAGCCTCGGCTCCGGGGTGCTTATACCGGCGATCTCCCGCAGCCTGGTAGACGTACCGTAGTAGTCGACATTCACATTCTCCACCAGCGCCGGCGAGGCCTTCCCGGTCCGCAAACCGGAGAACTGGCTTTTCACGTGATCGACGCATTTTGACATCTTCTCTTCGACGTTCAGCAGCACATCGTCCAATGTTTCCATTCGGTATTACCTCCATTGCGCGCTGTAATCCTGTCCCAAGAAACACGAAGAGCCCGGCGACCTCAAGCCATTCGAGTTCAAGAGACAACGGTGCCGATCGATCGGCCCTCAAGCACCCGTTTCATGTTGCCTTTCCTGAAAAAGTCAAAAACAACTATGGGGATGCTCCCGTCCATGCAAAGGGAAAACGCTGTCGCATCCATTACGCCAAGCCTGCGTGCGATGGCCTCGCTGTAGCTTATCCGGCGGAATCGTTTCGCCTTCGGATTCTTGACCGGGTCCGACGAATACACACCATCGACCTTTGTCGCTTTCAAAAGAGCATCCGCTCCTATTTCCAGTGTGCGCAGGGCCGCCGCCGTATCTGTCGTAAAGTATGGATTCCCTGTCCCCCCAGCAAAGAACACGACATGTCCCCGCTCCAGTTCCGATACAGCTCGCTCGATCGAAACGGGCTCAACGAATCTGTCCATCCCGACCGCCGACTGAACTATCGACTTGACCCCAATGTTATCCAGCGCGTTCTTGATAGCCAAAGCGTTGATAACCGTCGCAAGCATTCCCATGGCATCACCGGCAAGTCGGCCAATCCGGCCGGACTTCTGAAGTCCTCCACGAATGATGTTCCCACCACCGACAACAACAGCCGTCTGCACCTTCATACGAAGAGCGTCCTGAATACTGGCAGCTACGGACGCCGCCGCCCGGGGATCGATAGTGAGCGAAGACTTCTTGTCAAGTAACGCTTCTCCACTGATCTTCAAAACGATTCTTCGGAACCTGGGTTTAGACTTTGTCCTGCCGGCCACTTGCTTCCTCCAGTCTTCGTGCCAGAATCTTGGCTCGTGTTAGGCGGAAAGAGCCTATGAAACAGCCCCGGCAATGTCAAGAAAGTGCAGACCATGGATAACGGATCGGGCCCACAGGACTACAGGACCGAAAGACGCATTACAGAAGAGCGTGAAGAACGCTGATCTCAAGGACGACCGCAATCTCGGTCGACCCGAACAGAGAAGATCTGGCCGAGCGCAACGCATTGCGGAGGTCGGCACTTTGTGTCTTTTGTGCCTCTTTGTGGCTATCAACAACATCGGCGTTCATCGGCGGTTGCTTTTGAACTTTTCCCGGAAGTAGTGCATATGGCGGAGAATCAGTCGCCGGGATCGGGCTGCCCGGGCTTTGAGGTCAGGCCAAGATTCAGGACCGGTAGCGTTTCCCTGTGAAGAACCGGGTTCAATGCGAACAGCAGCCATCCGCCGGCGCCAAGTTCCCGTGCAACAAGAACCTGTTCGACCGTCTGCGCGGCAGTAAGCCGGCTTTCGTCGGCCGTCACGCCCAGGCCCGGGAAGACGTGCCCTCTTGCGCCGGGCAGATTCACCTGCATCCGGACCAATTCTGAAAACTTCTCTATGTTAGACACGTAGTTCATGGGACAGACGAAATCGACATGGCCTTCCCTGAGCCACTCTACCCAATCCTGAGCAACGCTGGGAACGCACTTGGGATACCCACCAAACACTGCCGCTGAAACCCGGCATTCTCTGCCACTTGACCGCGCTATCTGCTTGACGCCTTCGACCAACTTCCGGGTCTGCGCGCAACGCCACTGAGAGTATGCCTTTTTGTGCCGACCTGAGAATGCATCCTGCGGCCAATCCCTGATTCGTCGGCCCGTATCCTTCATGAATCCCGCTTTACAGCCCTGGCAGTAGCACGTACTGCTGTCCCTGTAGCGGTTGTAGTCCAGGTGGATACCATCAATCCCGTAACGTTCAACGGCATCCCTGACAGCGTCCAGCTCAAGTTGCAGGTTGCGCGGATCTGAGGGACACAGCCAGTTGAGGACCTCACCTGTCCTTGTCATCTGGAGCCGGTCATCTTTCTGAAGCGAAGTTATCACTTCAGGCGGAGCTCCATCGACACGCCAACAGAGCTTCCACGCGTGCACTTCGAGGCCATACTTAGAAGCCGCATGTGTGGCCAGGAGAAGCTGGTCGCCATACCGTTCCACTAATTCTGAATGAGGCAACACCTTGCTCTTGAAATGGGCTACTCCTGCCGTCATCACGTTTGGGAAGACCGCAGTGACACCGCTGTCGGCGAGGATGCTGCATGTGCGTTCCCAATCGCCCGGATAGAGACCCAGCCCGGTATGATCCCATACGCCCACAAACTCGTCGCGCATGCGCAGTTGGGCCGCACCGTAGGCGCGGCTCAACGTCTCATTGAGGGCCGCAGCCCTGCTTGCGGCATCGACGTAGCGTGCTTCGGAGTATGCCGCATTCATTTCGCCACGAAGCGTTGCCGCTTGCGCGAGCCACCCGCTTACCTGTTTCTCACGTCCCGCATTCTCGGCCTGTTCCGAAATGCCGAAGACCGACGCTTCGTAGCTCCGAAGCGGACCAATATCACCTGCAGATACCAGGGCTTTATCCGCAACCGTCTTCCATATTGCCGGATCGACCGTGCCGAGCAGTGCGGCAAGCATAGTCCTCTTGGCACACTGATCACCATCCAGCAGTATATGCGTCATCCAGAAGCCATGCTCCGAACGGACCCATGCCGGGTCGTCAAGTTCTTGTCCCGATTCGTCCTCCCAGTATGCTATGACCGAAGACCGCCCGGGTGTCGGGTAGACCGGCCTGATGACACGCGAGGTCTGATAGATCCGTTTCGGCATGCCGGCAGGCGCTTCGCCGGAGAAGGAGAATGAGTGCCATTCCCGGCCAATGCTGGAATCAAGGTACTTGCCCAGCTTCATACCCATCAATTCGGCAAGCCCAGGATCACTGGAATAGAAGACAATCAACCTGCCGCCGCCGCTGACAAACACCCGGAGTGCTTCAAGCTCTTTCGCGGGAAGGTTCGGATTATACGGCAGTATGGCCACCTTCGCCCGCTGAAGCCCGACCGGGCCCACATCCTCGTCGTTGATGGTCCTCGCGGGAATGTCGTATTCAGCGAGCAATCGCTCAAAGCGGTCCGGCAGGCGAGCCGCAAACTCGCGTTCAGCGGCGGGCACCGACGCCGTGCCCCGCACTATTACGACCCGACTCCGAGCCGGCGCCTCGGCCGCCGCAACTTCGGGTACCCACGACGTCGCCAGCGTCAGGCCAATCGCCACGCACGCGTAAAACGGGCCCGCCAGGGGGCCCGGTTTACGGAACCTCTGCGCCATTGGGTATTGCTGCGCGGAACTCAATGAATTATCATCTCCAATGATATGAACTGGAATGTATTGCACGTTAGACCCCGGTGCGAGAAGAAAATCGGCGAGTACTGCTCGTTTCACCAGATTGAGTTTTATCTCCCGCTCAGGGACGAAACAAAGATCTATCAGCGCCGCAAGGTTACAGTCTCGAAACCTGTCTTTCCCGGTTATGTCTTTGCATCATTCTCATGTGATCGGCGTGAGCTTCTTCTAAAGAGCGGGAATCTTGCCCGCATCATCGACGTGATTGACCAGGATAATTTCCTGTGGGAACTCGACCAGGTCCGAAAAGCGCTGTTCGTAGATCCAACACTGGGTGCAATGAAAGCCTTGCAGAAAGGAATGCTGGTCCGAATAGTCAATGGCCCGTTTCTGGGTTTGGAGGGACTGGTCGATTCTGTGAAGACCCAATCGCGCGTAATGTTGAATGTAAACATGATCGGGCAAGGTGTTTTCGTGGATGTTGAAGCGGACATGCTGGAACTGCTAGAAAGTCTTGCTCCGCAAAACTCATGGGTAATTTCTAGCATGCCCCAAAGTAGAGGAGAACGCAACCATGCCGATATTCGAGTATGGTGTGAAAGATGATGCCGTCGGATGTTCCTATTGCGGGGCCGGCTTCGAGATACTTCAGCGTCTTTCGGACGAACCATTGTCTGCCTGCCCCGAATGCGCTGCAGCAGTGGCCAGAAGAATCTCGGCGCCATCAATCGGCTCTTCAAAGACCGGCTTCGACGACAGGGCTAAGAATGCAGGTTTCCATAAATTCCAAAAACTTGGACAAGGTGAATATGAGAAGAGATACTAGGCGAGAATGGCGCTTAGTTAAGCGCGTTTGGGACAAACAGCACGGGATGAATGAGCGCCATAAATGACAAATGACGAAACACCCAAATACCCAAGGAATGACGAAATACCCAAGGCCGAAAGTCGTGGTTGAGGAGGGGCAATGA
>SPBP01000436.1 GCA_004525935.1 Lentisphaerales bacterium
ATGTTTTTGAGAACGCGCGCGCCAGCGGCCAGCGCAACACTTGTGACATGAAAATGGTCACGCGGTAAGTTACGTTCTTCGTGTGGTATAACACATGGAGGACGCAATGGCTTACAGTCGCGGGCCCATTTGCCTCTTGGCACCCATGAAGATAGTCCTCTTTATCCTGATAACTGGTGTATGTCTGTGCGATTGTGTAGCAATTGCAGATTCTGCGTCCACTAGCGATGAAGGATTGATAGAAAGCGACGAGGTCTTGCGCCAGGCAGCCAGCAAAGGACTTAATGGCCAACACCTCGAGATTAACGGTTGGACGGCGCCTGTCAGATTGTTGTTGCCCGTGGCTACAAGCCTGTTGGACGAGCATACCGATGGAAGGAATCAGAAGAGCTATTCCACCGCTATCGTCTGCCCAGACAGCGCCAAGACTACCCTGACACTAACGAATCGGACGTTGTCATTGAAGTGCTCTATTGAGCGCCCAACTCGGTGCCGAAGGTGACAATCTCATTGGGCCCTCGGGCCCGGCTGGTGTTCTGCGGCGTAGATTTTGGAGCGCAGTATATGGACTTCAACCTGGCTTCGCAGATTCGGGGGCATGGGTCCGCCGTCTGTTTCGAATGTGAGGTATGGAATGCCCTGCTGCCGTGCATACGGTTTCACCACCGATTCGGCGACGCCGGTTGGCATGCAATTGAATGGGCCGATGAGAATGACACCGCAGAAGTTGTCGGTTGAATGATCCTCAAACACCAGCTTGGCAGAACCGGCGGTGAGGATTGCTTCGCCGGTAAGTGCCGGCCTGATGAAGAAACCGCCGGTTGCGACCACATCCTGGATTTTGTGCGGCGTGAGTGGGACGAGTCCGCTTCGCTCGAGTATGCGCCGGGCCTTCTTGTCCACGCTCTCTTCAAACCATAGTTTCAACCTGCCCCGGACGAAGGCCCGGCTGGTTGTGTCGCGGCGGAGGATCGCGCGCGCCAGGTGTTTCCTGAATACCTTGCCGGTGAGTGCATCGTGCCAGCTATGACCGTTTCCGGCAATCCGATTCAGGTAGTGCCAGTCGGTATAGTAGATCCATTCGGTGCTGTCGGATATCTTGACCATGATTCCCTCGTCGGCGTAGGCGTCTTCTATTCCGCGCCGAGAAAGTTCATCGGACCTCACGTAGATTTCGCCCGTCAGCAGGACCTTCGGCAATTTGCGAGGGTCCCCGTTAATCTTGATTCCGCCCAGGGCTTCGGCCGTCTTCTTCAATGCGCGCCAGGTTGCGGTGTAGCCCCGGTCCATGGCATCCAGCAGCTTCTGCCATTCCTCGTCAAATCGCCGCAGGGCATCCGACTTGTCCTCCGCGAGCACGTTTAGAACCGACCGGATATCGCGCATGACATCACTTATCACGAAGCCCTGCCAGGCCGATGTGAGGAAACGGTTGCCGACACCGCCGTAACCGTTGGCGGCAGAGAGCGAGAAGACGGCTACGTCTTCAATACCGAGCATGTTTACCAGCGCTTTCATGTAAATATTGTATTGTCCGAACCGACACGGACCGTTGGTGGTGGGCATGAAGAACAGCATGATTTCATCATTCCGTTTCTTCTTATGCAGACGACTGGAGTAGTCCATCAGTGCACCGACCGTGAAGACGGCAGGCGAACATTCCTTGCCGCTGGTGAAGCACTTGCCAAGCGCGCGGACCCGGTCGTCGACCGGCGGCATGGCCACCGCGTTGAACCCGATCATTCGTGCCGCGGCTGCGGCTGCCTCCGTGTTCATCTTGCCCATGGACGGGAACACGAGAGTCACGCGCGGATCATACGCCGAAACCAGTTCGCCGGCCGAGCTGCGCACGCACGGTTTGCCGTTGGATATGATGAATTCAGCCTGCCGGAAACCGCGGTCAACCGGTTCCTGCTCTCCGAGCCTGGCATATCCGGAGACGATATCAAGAAAGGCGGCAACCCTTGTGCCGATACCGGCATCGGCGGTATGCGAATCGAGTTCGAGATATAGCATCGGCTTGCTGCCCATGGTGAACCCGGCAAAGTGCTGAATAAAGGAATCCGGGCCACACCCGAAGTTGCTGATGAAAACCGGGAACAGTCTTGGATATCGTTTGACGTATTTCAGAGATTTCATGATCGACTGGCCGTATGACCAGTACATCGTGCGTTCGACCTCCTCGTCATCATGCGGCAGGAATTCGTAGGGGATTATTGCCACCCCGTGGCTGGCGAACTTCCTGGGCACACCCATGTTTGCCGTCTTCGAGAATGCGTTGTAGGGTCGGCCAACAAGCACAACAGCGGTCCTATTCTCTTTCTCGAGCCACTCCAGTGTCCGCCGACCTTCTTCGCGCACCGCCTTCTCGAATGCTTCCTGTTTCTCGCACGCGTCCCTGAAAGCTTGCG
>SPBP01000173.1 GCA_004525935.1 Lentisphaerales bacterium
AAAGTGAAAGTGATGAGCGTACTCCCCAAACGGCTTCCGGCTTCCTCAGCACTTGCACCTGTGACCTGCCACCTTCACCGCCTTAATCCGGCGCCAATTTTCTTGTTTTTTATCGCAGGCGCGCCGGATTAAGGCACTAAGGGAAGAAACATGACCAAGGTTAAGAGCATCGTCGTGGGCACGGGCGGCTTTGCCCGTTTTCATATTGGCGCCATGATGGACATGAAGCGAACCACGGACATTGTGGGGTTTGTGGAGCCCAGCGAACCCTCCCGAACGGCGACGGCGGTGTTCTTTTCGGAGAGGGGCATCGCGTGCCCGCCTTTCTATGAGACAATCAGGGAATTGGTCAAGGATCAGGGCGCTGCGGATGCCGCCGTGATCTGTTGCCCGCACAAGTACCATTTCGAGAGCGCACAAAACTGCCTGCAGAACGGTATGGACGTGCTTATCGAGAAACCGATGGTGATGAATGGTGTCGAAGCAAAGCGCCTGATCGCGTTGCGCAACAGGACCGGACGCCTCGTCATGGTAGCTTTCCCCGGCAGTCTGTCGCCGGCCATATGGAAAGCCAAGCAATTACTGGCCCAGGGGGCTATCGGCAAGGTGAGTGCGATCTCCGCCTTCGCGCATCAGCGCTGGAAGGCGGCCACCATCGGGACCTGGCGCCAGATCCCCGAGATTTCGGGAGGCGGTTTCCTCTTCGACACCGGTTCGCACATGATCAATACCGTGGTTGACCTCCTGGATGTAGACGTGGCCTGTGTCAGTGCCATGTTTGACAACCGGAACACACCGGTTGAGATCAACTCCTCTGTCTGTGGTCTATCCACAAACGGCATCATGTTTTCGTTGGCAGGCGCGGGCGATTCCATACAATGCTGTTCCCAGGTGTTGGTGTTTGGTGACAGCGGGGTGCTCAAGACAGGCATCTGGGGCGAGTGTCTGTCCATCAAGAAAGCCAACCAGAACGAATTCAAGCCGATGCCGTTCCGCAAATCGCGTGGACCGTGGGAACAGTTCTTACGTGTGCGCTCCGGCAAGATGCAGAATCCCTGCCCGCCGGAAGTCGGGCTGAGATTTGCAGAGCTAATGGACATGATTCGGAGGAGTTTTGAGACTGGCCGAACCATTGCATCCAGCGGACGCGACAAGCCGCGCCGCTGATGCATGCCGTTCGGTGAAAACCAGTAATGAATATCACAAATCAAAACAAGTCTAATAACAGCTCCTCAACGCATTTGGCGGACTTTGATGGGGTGAGCATTGCGCCCGATGAAGAGAGGCCATTTGTCCCCAAGGTCGACAAATGGTCTGCCCGATGGGTCTGGCTAAACACTTCTGTCTATCCGGACCGACAGAAGTGCAGTGCAACGACTTTCTGTACGAGCGATTTTCCCTTCACAATCGCCTTGATTCGGAAGACGTTCGACCTCCCCTTTACCCCCACCAGAGCGACAGCATGGATCAGCGGGGATACGAAGTACAGATGCTGGGTCAACGGTACTCCCGTGGCCCGGGGGCCCGCGGAAGTGGGCGGTGATTACGCCAACCGCGAATCGCCCGACTGGTGGTTCTATGAGGGAATTGAATTAAAGGACAATCTTCGCCGTGGACGCAATGTCATCACAGCTGACGTCATGCTCGGTCCGCAGGTCCAGGCCGACTACTCTATGGGACGAGGAGGTTTCCTTCTCGAGCTTGCCGTTGAAGGAGAAGGCGCCGAGCGCCTTGCCCTCTGTACGGATGACACTTGGCGGGCAACACTCTCGCATGCAGAAACTCAGCCGGGCACCTACGACGCCCGGAAGGAATTCTATGGGTGGAAAGACGCCGATTTCGATGATTCGGTGTGGCCCTGTACTGATATCGTCGGTACTGTGGAGCAATCACCTTGGAACCTACTCCCCCGGGAAATCCCGATGCTCGCCGAAACCCGCATCCCGCCCGTTGCGGTTGCATTTGAAGACAGGCCAGCCCTTGATAACGTATTCCCACTCACGATGGGGCCCGGTTGCCCGCAGACATTTCGACTGCAGTTCCCGCGTGAAGTTGCCGGGCACATTTTCCTGGATATGGAGGGGGGCGAGGGTACACACGTGGACCTCGACTTTAGAGAACTGCCTGACGTGCCGGGGAAACAGGAAACCGTTATCCTTCCAGGGCATCGATGGTCATACCAGTCGCGGAGTCTCCACGGATTTGAGTACCTGCAAGTCACGGTTACTGTTCTGGACGGAGCACAATGCAAGGAACCGCTGACGATACATGCAATCGATGCGGTTTTCACATCGTTTCCGGTCGAGTATCGAGGGTATTTCAAATGCTCAGATCCTCTCCTTAACCAGCTCTGGGATGTCGGTCGATGGACCACTCAGCTGTGCATGCAATCCTACCATCTCGACTCGCCAATTCACCAGGAGGGTTTGGGCTGCACAGGCGACTACATGATCGAGTCTTTGATAAGCTACTGCTGCTTTGGCGAGGCTCGCCTCGCCCGCAAGGACATCCTGCGCACCGCCTACCTGTTGAAGCAGAAACAAGGGCGGATGTTCCACACCAGCTACAGCCTTCTGTGGGTATGGATGGTCATGGACTACATGATGTATTCCGGCGACTTGGAAACGGTGCACATGGTCATGGCCGAGATACACGATCTGCTCGACCTTTTCGACTCGTACATTGGATCGATCGGCCTCATCACGAAAGCGCCGAACTACATGTTTATGGATTGGGTTGGCGTAGGCGGATTCAGCCTTCATCACCCACCCGGCTCCATGGGTCAGGGCTATATGAGCGCATTCTACTTCCGCGCACTGCGGTATGGCGCTGAGTTATCACGGCTGTGCGGTGACGAGAGCCGGGCACAGGTCTACAATCGACGCGCCACAGCGTTAAAATCCGCATTCAACCAGCATCTCTGGAGCCGGGAACGCGGACTCTATCGCGACGGCGTACCCGGCACGACAGAGGCCGCTCCGGGCAAATGGCTACCTGTCGATTCGAAAGAGGAGTCATTCACGGTTCACACGAACGCCGTGGCGGTTGCCGTGGGGATTGCCCCGCCCGAATCACGGCAAACGATCATGCGAAAAGTCCTGGGAAACGATTCCCTGCCGCTTGTACAGCCGTATTTCATGCACTACGTCTTCGAAGCGCTGGCGGAGGCTGGCCTGTTCGAAGAGTATGCCTTTGACATCATGTATCGGTGGAAGGAGCTTCTGAAGGAGCACCCATCGAGTCTCAAGGAGATGTGGGACGGCGGCGATTACAGTCACGCATGGGGAGGAACTCCAGCGTACCAGCTGTCGACAAGAGTACTCGGTATATCAAGCCGGAAACCGGGGTTCCATGCGCTGTCGTTGAGCCCATGTCTGGGGCCGCTGCGAATGGCAAGAGGAGCTATACCCACCCCGCACGGGCCAATTCAAGCCGCCTGGCACATGGACGGCAACTCTCTGACAGGCTCTTTTTGCGGGCCTCGCGGATCCGAGGTGAGCCTGCGGACAAAGGGAGCCGATTTCACCAGGACGAGCATACGACAGGATGGACAACCGATCCGGGAACTGAAGACGGAGGAAGGCGGCCTTTGCTGGACACTCAACGGTGGAGAATACATAATTAAGATTGTGACCGAACAATCTCCTGCAGTGACGTCCTAAAGGCCGCGCCTGAGGCGTAGTGTTCGGCGTGGAGGACATAGATGTTTTCGAAAGCAGAAATAGAAGCATGCTTGGCCGGAGAGCCGACGCCGGTTGTGCCAGCCCACTTGTTCTGGTTTGACGGCAAATTCGTTGACGCGAACAGAACTGAAGTCGAGCGGATGCACGAGCAGTACACGGACGACTTTCTTCAAGCGCATGAACTGCGACAAGCAATAGCCGCGCTTCGCGCGCCTCATGCTTGCGGGTTATGCGAAGCGTTCGCACAAATGAGATTAGAGGAGAAATAGAATGAGTGACCAAAACACATCCGGCACTGAGTGCGCCAACGGTGAAGCACGAATTGCATGGTGGCGTGAGTCCCGTTTCGGAATGTTCATTCATTGGGGGCCATACTCCACCTACGGGGGGGAGTACAGGGGCAAGATCTGCAACGGTTATGCCGAGCACATCATGCTCAGCTTTGAGTTAACGCCTCAGGAATACCGGAGTGAATTCAGTGAGAAGCTCAACCCGATCAACTTTGATGCTGACAAGTGGGTTAGCATAGCCAAAGCCGCCGGCATGAAATACATGGTCATCACGGCCAAGCATCATGACGGTTTTTCACTCTTCCGCTCCGACGCTTACCCGTACGATATCCGGTTGTCGAAGTACGATGGCGATCCCATGAAAGAGCTGAGCGACGCCTGCCGTCGGCAAGGTATGAGGTTCGGTTTCTACTACTCTCACGCAAACGACTGGGAACATCCCGATGCCTCCGGCCAGACCTGGAGCAAGGATCCCGACAGCATCGACTGCCTCGCCGGAGGCCACGGTCAGCGCTGCTGGGACGAATACCCCGAACTGCTCCCGCGCTTGCAGAAGTACGTAAATGAGAAAGCAATCCCACAGATCACCGAACTGATTACTAGGTATGCGCCAGACCTCATGTGGTTCGATACGCCTCATCACCTACCCGCGTCAGAGAATATCCGCATCTGCCTGGCCGTACGCGAGATCGACCCCAATCTGGTCATCAACGGTCGCCTTGCGTCGGAGAACGGTGTCAATCTCGGCGACTACGTTAACACTGCCGACCGAGCCGGCTTCTTCCTGGCCAGCTACGAAGGTGACTGGGAAGCAATTCCTACCACCAACGAGTCCTACGGCTACAAGACCGCCGACAACCTTCACAAGCCGCCGATCCATTTTGTCCAGTTACTCGCCAGCGCCGCGGCACGCGGTGGTAACCTTCTACTGAACATCGGCCCCAAGGGCGATGGCAGTATCGATGATCGCGATATCGAGATCCTCAACGCCATCGGTTCCTGGGCCGATGTCAATGGCGACAGCATCTATGGCACCACCAGGAACCCCCTCGCCCGTCAGTGCTGGGGGGAGGTGACACGAAAGGAGACTACGCTCTATTTGCATGTGTTCAAATGGCCTACCGGCGGGAAGCTGCTCGTGGGTGGGGTCGAGGCTGGAGTGAAACGCGCTTACCTGTTAGCGGATCCGGCCAAGTCCAAGCTTGTCACTCAGAATGTTGATGGTGATATCGAGGTCACAATACCTGCCGATGCTCCTGACACGATGGACAGCGTCATTGTGCTGGAGCTCGACGCTGTGATTGAAGCCGTGTCAGTGCCGCTCGTAATGTCGGCCGGTGTCGAGACTGACCTGATGGTTTTTGACAGCCAGATCCATGGAGAAGGCGCGAGGCTCGGCAATGGCGAGATAGGACAGCAGGGTCTCCAGGGATGGACCACTACCGACCAGTCGCTCAGTTGGACTTTCCGCCTTATCGAGCCGGCGACCTTCAAAGTCGCCCTCAGTTACAACACGGCGCACGACAACCAGAACGGCACCGTGTATCTCACGGTGGACAGGCAAACGATGGCTGTGGAATATACGGCTTTCGTACCCGTG
>SPBP01000399.1 GCA_004525935.1 Lentisphaerales bacterium
AACATCGGGGTCAAACCAAAGGATAACAGTTAAGGCTTGCAAGTGGGGCGGGGAGAAGGTAGATCACCCGCATGCCACGAAATCTCAGAGTTGAATTTCCCGGTGCGATCTATCATGTGACGATTCGGGGGAATGACCGGCGTGATATCTTTGGTGATGACCATGACCGCGAGCGGTTTCTCCGGCGGTTGGCCGAGAGCGTAGAGGCTTATGGCATCCGGCTGTACCTATTTTGCCTGATGACAAATCACGGGCACTTTGTTTTGGAGACGCCTGGGACCAACCTCAGCCGATTCATGCAGAGTCTGGAAACCGGCTACACTGTCTATCACAATCTGAGGCACGGTGCGAGCGGGCACCTGTTTCAAGGGCGTTACAAAGCCAAGCTGGTTGAGGGTGACGAATACCTTCTCAAACTGAGCCGGTACGTGCATTTGAATCCTGTGCACATTGCAAGGTGGAAGAAGGATCCATTGGCGCAACGCCTTGCGTACCTACGGAAGTATCCATGGAGCAGTTATCGGAGCTACATCGGCGAGGAGAAGAAACTTACATACGTCACGTACGGGCCGGTCTTGGCTGAGACAGGAGCGAAGAAGCGGCGCCGGCAGCGGGAATACCGACAATACGTTGAAGAGGGTTTGGCGACGACGGATGCTGAGTTCGTGGAGGTGCTGAAGCGATCGCCCGCGGCAATAGGAGGGGAAGAGTTTCTGGCCTGGGTGCGGGATATGTGCATTGAGATGGGTGAGAAAGCGGCGAAACCCGAAGATGTGTCGTTCCGGCGCGAGGTATTGTTCGTCAGCAAAGACAAGGTGCTGGAAGTGGTGTGCAAGCATCTTGGCATCAGGCCAAGTGAACTGCGTGAGAGGCGGCGAAATTCATTACTCCGCCCGATCGCTGCGCGAATGCTGGTGAAGTATGCCGGCTTGACGCACCGGCAAGTGGCGGATACGCTGGGAATGAAATCTGGGGTGTCGGCCAGCCTGCAGGCTAGAAGGGCAATGGCATTGAAGGCGGATGCCAAGCCTGCGAAGCTGATCGCGGCAATTGAAGTGGCTCTGGATGGGCAGACGGCGGAGAATCGACCAGCATGAAGCCGTTAACTGTTAACCTTTGGTTTGACCCCGGTTCTTGCCCAGTTCCGAGGACGGCGCACAAAAACGCGCCACCGTCAATATGCATGCCATCAGCGCCCACGGGAGCTCTTCCCTGCCCGAAAACATCTGTTCATTGCAAAACTGGTCGAGCCGCAGTCGGCGCCACAGGGCCAGGGCCAAATACACGTCGCCGAAATCACGCAGGCGTTCTACTCGAACGCGAGAAATATCAACCGTGGCCCACTCCGGTTCATCAAGGCTGTGATCGTCGAACAGATCGGCGTGCCGAACGCGACCATCCAAAGCCGCTCCAATCTGGTCCCAGCCCATTCGGGTTCGCCGGTCGAGACCCGGCATCTTGCCGATAGAGGCAACGATCTTCTGACGCGGCCCGCGCTCGGTGCGCACGGACTTGACCAGCGACCAGTACTCGTAAACGGCTCCGTTCTTCGTTCTCCTGTGTGGCCTCAGGTACATGCCGCTCCTTGTTCGCGGCACTATAATCCCACGGACTCACGCAAAACAACAAGGGGGTGGTCTGCACTACATCGGCATTCAGAAAGAACATGAGGCAGAAATCGAGAGAAGTCGCTTGCACACGCTACGAAAAAGCCGACACATTACAGATAACTGCGGAACATGGGTTAGCACTGAATAAAGATGTTGACGTATCTACATAATGTATATACGCTACTATCATGAAGTTCGAGTGGGATGACAACAAGAACACTGAGAACATTCGGAAGCACGGAATTGATTTTCTAGACGTTATCGAAATGTTCGAACACCCAATGCTCACTCAGCTGGACACACGTAGAGATTATGGTGAAGACCGATGGATCGGCGTCGGTTTGTTAAAACATATTGTGGCTGTCACGGTCTTTCTCGAATGGGAAGATGAAGAGACCATCCGAATCATCTCAGCCAGAAAAGCAACGCGTCATGAAAGCAAAGAATACCATAAGAGAATCACGCACTGATTGGAACATGTTGAAGGAGATGCCTGATTCGGAAATAGATGTTTCTGACATTCCGAAACTGGACAAGTCTTTCTTCTCTCGGGCTCAAGTTCGTATGCCCAAACGGAAAAAGGCTGTATCTCTTCGACTTGATCCTGATGTGCTGGATTGGTTCAAGCACGAAGAAAAACAATACCAGACAAAGATCAATGCGGTACTTCGTGCCTATGTCGAAGCCCACCAGCATTGATGAGGAATGTGCTAACAACCGGATCCATGCGATTGAAAATGGCGCGCCATTTTCAACGCATGATCCGAAGCGTTCGAATATCAAGGCAAGCGATAGGAGGAATGCTATGGCCGATTTATCAACACCAGATAAGATACTCAAAAAAGCGCTCGAGAAGGAAATACAAGCCCGTGATCTGTATGCGGAACTCGCTCGCCAGACTTCAGTCGGTTTTGTAAGGGAACTTCTTGAGACTCTGCAGAATGAGGAATCGAAGCACGTTCATATGATTCAGAAGATGCTTGGCAGACTTGAATCCGGCGAGAGTATAGGATGAGTACTTATTCGAACAACCACCTGAACGCGACAAGTGAAAGGCCGCGCTTC
>SPBP01000391.1 GCA_004525935.1 Lentisphaerales bacterium
CCTAAGGAGCTCCCTTGCCAGGAACTCGTCAGACGGACAATCCATTCCGTTCCTGCCCCTCACAGAATAACGCCTCCGTGTTTTTCCCTGAACTCCCGGAACGTTGGATAGTGTTTGTCCCGCTCGAGAATGATGGGCTCGGCCCCGTCGAGTGGCCACTCGACGTTGAGCTCCGAATCGCACCACAGAATCCCGGTTCCCGTCTCCTCAGAGTAGTAGTTGTCAGCCCGGAGCAGCAACTCCACGTCATCCGTCAGAGATATGCTGCCGTGCGCGAAACCACGCTCTGCATAGAGCGTGTTCATTTTCGTGGCCGACAAACGCACACTCTCCCATTGTCCAAAGGTGGGGCTATTCTTGCGCACATCCACGACAACCCAAAGAACCTCCCCCCTCATGGGGGTGACGCTTTTCCCCTCCAGCATAGGCTGCAGCGACGCATGAAAGCCTTTAACAATGTTCTTCTTTGCATAGTAGCACCGACTTTCCTGGACCCAGATCGCGTTCAGACCAAGTTCCTTGAACACTTTGTCGTCATATATCCTGGACATGAATCCACGATGATCAGTGTAGGGAATCGAGACCAGCTCATACAGGCCTCCCAGCCTCCTCGCGTGTTTCTCGATCTTTAGGGCCATTTCACTACCGTCCCATAGGTTCTTAAAGTTTTCTTGAATAAGTCGACTTGCAGGCGACACTCTACTTGAGTGAACAACTAAACAAGGAGGGTGCGATGCCTGCAAAGTCGACGAGAGGTAAGATGACATTAGTGCGGCAAATATGCGAGTTAATTCCGAGTCAGATGGTGCCGAAACTGGCGCGGGAATACGACATTGATGCGCGGAAGTTCTCGGCGTGGAGCCACACGACCGCGCACATCTATGGGCAATTGACCCATGCTGTCGGCCTCAATGACATCTGCGACGGATTGGAGCTGAACAGCTCGGGGTTGCGGGCGATTCGTGGCGCGACGCCTCCGAAGCGCAACACGTTTTCGAATGCAAACCGCACACGAGACCCCCGGATGGCCGAGGCGCTTTACTGGCGGATGATCGAACATCTGCCCACGGTTGCCCCGTCGTTCGGGGCGCGCCGAATCCGCAGCGGTTACTTGCGACGGTTCAATGCCGCGATCCACGCCGTGGATTCCACCACGATACAGTTGGTTGCCAACTGCATGGATTGGGCCAAGCATCGGCGCAGGAAAGCGGCAGCCAAGTGCCACATGAACTTGGATCTGCACACGATGCTGCCGCGCTGTGCCGTTGTGGACACGGCCAAATTCCACGATAGTAAGAAGGCGTGGGAGGTATGCGCGATACTTCAAGACGGAGAAATCGTAGTGTTTGACAAGGCTTATCTGGACTTTGTGCATCTGAACGATCTCGACGAACGGGGCGTATTCTGGGTTTCGCGAGCCAAGGACAACATACAGTACCGCACGGTCAAGAAGCTCAACACCACGTCGCACCCCAGTGTGCTGCGCGACGAGATCATTGAACTGACGGGGGTACGTACAAAGGAGAGATATCCCAAGCGGCTGCGGCTGATAGAGGCGGTTATTGAGGTGGACGGCAGGGATGTTGTGATGACCTTCATTACCAACAACTTCGATTGGAGTGCCTGGACCGTAGCTGAATTGTATCGGGCAAGGTGGGAGATCGAGGTGTTCTTCAAGGAAATCAAACAGACGGTGCAGTTGGTTGATTTCGTCGGCCACAACAAGAAGGCGGTCCAATGGCAGATATGGACGGCGCTGCTGACGCACCTCTTGGTTCGATTTCTCGCTCACCTCAGTCGCTGGGGCCACAGCTTCACACGTTTGTTTACGCTTCTGCGCGCTGGACTCTGGCACCGGTTCAACATCGTTGATTTCTTACTCAGCTATGGGACAGCCGGTGGCTCATTCCGAATGCTCGCATGCCCACAACACGCCTATTTGCCCGGTTTTGGAGCCCCAGCAGATTTTCCTGTGGGACAGCCAAAGCGCAAAAGGCCCGCACAGAGGAAACGTTATGAGAAAATCATGCAAGGCAAGAAGTGAAACTGAACGAAGAACGTTAGGAAACTGCAGCCATTTCTGTCAGTTTCCCAGTGCTATGGGATGACAATGATCCAGATTCATTATCCTGCTTTCCTTGTTCTTCATAACACTTCCGCCAATACCATCCGTCGGTCATCTGAACCCGAGAATCCGTGCCGAGTTCGCTTTCAGCATCGTCTTCGTGTCTTGCGACGTCATCTATCTGCCTCAGTAGTTTCTCTCCCAACGCCAGACTTCCAACACTAACTCATAGCGTTTCATGGTCAAGTCTATGTAGACGCAGTTGCTGGTCGAGAACAAGTAGCCACCGCCCGGCATGCCGTTCGGCATGATGTTGCCGTCGGTGTGCTTGATGGTGTATAACCTCTGCTGCCGGTAGTCGGCGATCAGCCGCTTGAGGCAGGGTGTTACGAAGCGGCGGAATTGGCCCGGGCTGAAGATGGTGTTTGTGAAGAAGGAGAATACGGAATGAGCTTCATGAAGTCCTCTGACATCCAAATCCGCGATCCGTACATTCTGCCGCTCCCGGAGGAGGGGCGCTACCTCCTCTTCGGCACGACCGACAAGAACGCCTGGTCCGGCCCGGGAACTGGCTTTGACTGCTACGAAAGCCGCGACCTTGAGCATTGGACGGGGCCGATCCCCATCTTCCGGCCGCCGACGGACTTCTGGTCGAACACCCAGTTC
>SPBP01000441.1 GCA_004525935.1 Lentisphaerales bacterium
GAGTGTCTTGCGAAGGAGACACTTACCAATACCGATACCAAGATCGACCTGTCGCTCAGGCACGTCGTGGAATCCGTGGGCCCGGAACGTCTTGCTGCTCGCATTACTGGAGAGTTTCGCTCTTATGACATCGATAGACTGGTCGACCCGTTCGAGGAGCCGGATGATCTACTGCGAAAGATCATAAAGAAACGCAAACAACAGTCCCGGTCGCCGAACGCTCGTCAATTCGCAGCTATGGTACAACGACCGTCCCTTGCCGAGGCAGTCAGCGAAACGCACGGCACATCGGCGGCCGCGAGAAAGCACGCGAAAGGCGTCGACTCAGAGCTCAACTTCCACGAATTGCCCGGCAACATAAACATCAACGCCGCATCAATGGACGAGTTGCAGGCGCTCAAAGGAGTAACTCGTGAGAGAGCTGCGGAAATCATTGCATACCGCGAAGCACATGGCGAGTTCAAGAGCATCTTCGAACTGCAACATATCCCGGGTATCAACAAGACCTCATTCAGAAGAATCACCGGCATGACCGCGACCACGAAACAGTATCACCGAAGAAGAAGGCTCTCCGGCCTTCTTGCCATAGAGCCCGACAAGATTACGAACCTGGATCTTGTAGCGGGGCAACTTGTAAAGAAGCCCGGGTTCTCGGGATGTATTATTTCGGATAGCGACGGACTGGTTCTGGCGCAACATGGTACTGAGAAGCTGTGTGAGGAAATTGCGGCTATCATCCCTCGAATGATGCGCCGGATAGGCGAGGATATGAAGCTCATTGGAGCCGGACGGGTCGGAACAGTGTCCATTGCCATAGACGGAGTTCTCTATACCATTGCCGCAAGCCGAACTGTTGCATTGACGGCAGTGCATGATGAGCACCACGTCAGCGAAACAGACCTGGCTTTCATCCGCAAGACCCAGAAGGAGTTGGCGTGGCTTTTGAGTCTTCGTGCATACGTAGGCCCGACGTCCTGAGTTTTTAGCTCCCTCTTCTTCCGTGCGGGCCTCTAAGTGTTCAGGGGTCAGATATCAATCCTTCAAGTTGCGCGGTATTCGAGCGACTGTCATCTCTGCATCCCGGCCCGAAGATATCAAGCTCAAGCTATTGACCACAAGGAACACATCAGTACGTGCTTGAACCCGTGCCGCAGGTACAATAAGATCCAGCCAGAACCGCTTATCAACAGTCTTCGGCAGAAACGAGAGAATCCACTATATATGGACCCAGGAGCCAGACAGTACCTGCTCGATCAGCACCTCGTGTCGCAGGATCAGCTTGACCGTGCGGAAATGCACGCTCGGGCAAAACGCATACCATTCGAGCTGGCCCTCAAGATCCTCGATATTGTCGACCTGCAACAGATCGGAAATTGCCTCTCAGACATCCATAAGATGCCCTACGTGTCCCTGAGCGACCTGGAAATATCATCTGCCGTACACACAGCCATTTCCAGGGAATGCTGTGAACGATGGCAGACATTCCCCGTAGACTGCGATCCCGAACTCAGGCTCTTAACCTTCGCGGTTGAGAACCCAACTCGCGCTAAGATGCTCAGAAGTGTCTATCACTTCCTTCTGAAGCCCTACGATCTCGCATTTACCGTCGCAACGGAGGCGGAGATCCGCGAGGCCATCGCAACCCACTTCGGAAAGTCCGAAGACCCGACAACTACCGGCGAGCCGGGTAAAACCGCTTCCTCTTCAATTGCTACCCCCCAGCGAAAGAAGCGAATCCGATCATCCCCGACAACATTCATCAGAAGGCAACAACCGACACCGGATCCGCCCGCGTCGCCGCTTGAACCGGAACATGGCCCAGGCGATGGAGGGGGGCCTGACGTGCCTGCGGGCAGTCCGGAACTTCGCGAGCGAGACAGGGCTGATGATCTCGCCAAGTCCCTGACCAGCGCCATATCACTGCTAGTCTCGAATCAGATCCAGGATGAGCCCGAAAAGATAGCACTCCTAAGGGCACGCGCCAGGTATTGCCAGCTTCTGGCAACAAGGCTGAACCTTACCTCAGTTCAGGCCACCCGGACGGTGCTCGCGGCGTGGGCCTCAGGCCTGGATCATAATCGCGACCTCCTGAGAGAACTTGCCACACCTTACGACCTTGAAAGCATCATCTTTGAAAAGAACGCCGACCCACGCCCCACCGTAGAAGCCCGGATTCTTGCACTGGTCCGATGCTACGAGGAGTTCAACGACGAAAACAGGGACGTGAATCTGGTGCGCCGTCACCTGCTGGTCCGATGGTCGTCCGCCGCGGCATGTCAGGATATGGTCGAGATCTTCCTGCAGGTTCTCATGGACGAGCAGTTCCTGAGCAAACTCGACCAAAAGACTGGAAC
>SPBP01000395.1 GCA_004525935.1 Lentisphaerales bacterium
ACCCAGGTCTCACCCCTCCGCCCTCTTCGGAGTCGTGAGCAACTCAGGTTTCAAGTTTCATCCCTCAGCCCTCTCCGGAGTGCTTAGTTCTTGGTTCTTGGTTCCTCGTTCTTTGTTGGACAAGGCATGAAGATTGAGCGGTTTGAGGACATTGAGGGGTGGCAGCTTGCGCGCGAACTGTGCCGTCAAGTGTATGCGGCGGTGCAGGAGAATGCGGCATTTGCCAAGGACTGGGGATTACAGGACCAGATCACGCGTGCCGCGGGGTCGGCAATGGATAACCCCGCGGAGGGTTTCGATGCAGGTTCGAATGCCGAGTTCATCAGGTTCTTGGGCTACGCCCAGCGATCTTGCTCGGAAGTCCAAAGCCAACTGTATCGGGCACTCGATCTGAATTACATGGAACCGTCTCGGTTTGATGCGCTGTATGCCCTCACCGCGAAGACCAAGGCCAAGTTCGGCAGTTTTATCGCCTACCTCAAGAAGTCAAACTACAAACGCGCATAGGTCGAATGCACTGGCGTCCCACTCGCGGCGAAAGGGACTTTGTAGCGGCTGACTGACTGGGTACAATCTTCTTGGCGACCAAACCAAAGGAGGTTGTACGATGCCAGTCAAGTCAGCCGGGAGTAAGCGTGCCATATTTCGCCAAGTCTGTGAACTGATTCCGCCGCACTTGGTGCCGAAGCTTGCGCGCAAGCACGAGGTCAAGTCGCGGGCCATCACGCCCTGGAGCCACGTGGTGAGCATGCTCTATGGACAGTTCACGCACGCGATTGGCCTGAACGACGTCGCCGATGCGTTGCAGGCGAACCGGGCCGGGATGGCGGCGATTCGTGGTGCGGCACCTCCGAGCCGCAACGGGTTGTCGCATGCGAACAGGACGCGAGACCCGAAGATGGCCGAGGAGTTGTTCTGGGCGGTGCTCGATCACTTCGAGACGTTGCAGCCGGGGTTTGGCGGCGTGAACTTCCGCCGCCTGCCGCGCCGCTTCAGGCGCACGGTGTACGCAGTGGACTCCACGACGATCAAGTTGTTCGCCAACTGCATGGACTGGGCGAAGCACCGGCGGCGCAAGGCGGCCGCGAAGCTGCACCTGCGGCTCAATCTGGACTGCTTCCTGCCGGCTTTCGCGATCGTGGACTCGGCCAAGGGACACGACAGCACCAAGGCGCATGAGCTTTGTGCCGGTCTCAAAGCCGGCGAAATCGCGGTGTTTGACATGGCCTACATCGACTACGCGTACCTCTTCGACCTGACCGAGCGCGGTGTCTTTTGGGTCAGCCGGGTGAAGGAGAGCATGAAACTGCGCTGCGTGAAGCGGCTGTTGAAGAAGCCGGCGGGGCGGATTCTGCGCGACGACATCGTTCTGGTTCAGAACCCCGGCAAACGAAAGGACTACCCGGCGCGCATGCGGCGGATCGTTGCGATCGTCGAGGTCGACGGCGAAGACCGGGAAATGACCTTCTTCACCAACAACTTCGAGTGGGCGGCTTCCAGCATCTGCGATCTGTACAAGGCGCGGTGGAACATCGAGACCTTCTTCAAGCAGATCAAGCAGACGCTGCACCTGGGCGACTTCCTCGGCCATAGCCGCAAGGCGATCGAGTGGCAGGTCTGGACCGCGCTGCTGATGTATGTGCTGCTGCGCTTCCTGCACACCTGCAGCGACTGGGGGCACAGCTTTACGCGGTTGTTCACCTGCCTGCGGGCCGTGCTGTGGCAGCGTCGGCATCTGCTCGATTACCTTCGATCGTATGGGACAGCAGGTGGCGCGTTCCGCATGCAATGGGCCCCGCAGCAGGCGTTCTTGCCCGGTTTCGGCTGAAAGACCTTTCGCGCTATGGGACAGCATGTGGCCAAATCTCAAACAGGGAAACAACGATCGCCGGAAATATCGAACGACACCAGACGAACACAATGAAGTCGGCCGCTGATTATCAACGGCTTACAGAGGCGCTCTGCCCGGTAACGGGCTGCTATGGGACGCTACTGACCGAGGAATTGACTGAACTGTTCGATGAGGTGTCGCCGATGCACTACTTGAGTGCAGACGCCCCTCCCGTGCTGCTCACATACGGCGAAAACAATCATCCCCGCGACGTAGTCGTCAACGACGGTCACGCCGTGCACCACCCGCGGTTCGGCATTCTTCTGAAGGAACAGATGAAGGCACTGGGAATCGAGTGCCTTGTGCAGTACCCGGGCTTCGAGGACCCCGATTGCCCACCGGACCGCAATGTCGACGGCACCCAGTTCTTCCTCAGGCATTTCGGGATGTAGCCCGTGCTTGCACGAGCGGCGCGGGTGTCGCAGTATCCACCCGCAACACCACCCAAGGAGGTCTGTCGTGAGTGAAGTCAGCGTGATTGCGTCGATTGAGGTGAAGCCCGGCCGCCTGGCCGAAGTGCTCAAGATCATGAAGGCCAACGTGCCGACCGTTCGAGCGGAGAAGGGCTGCGTCGAGTACCGGCCCACCGTGGACGCGGCCACGGGCATGCCGCGCCAGGTGCTGGACGCGAACCTGATCACGCTGATCGAGCGGTGGGAGAGTCTGGCCGCGCTCGAGGCGCATCTCGCGACGCCGCACATGGCGGCCTATCGCGAACAGGTCAAGGAGCTCGTGGTGCGCGTAGGCCTCAAGATCCTCCAGAACGCGTAGCCGTTCCAGCCTTACTGCCGGTGCGTGACCGGGACGTAGTTCGGAAG
>SPBP01000363.1 GCA_004525935.1 Lentisphaerales bacterium
GAGCGAAGGCTGTCACGCCGGAGCCCGCTGTGCGGCGAAGGCGGACGGTGAAGATGAGCAGGAAGCCGCTCCGAGACTACGGCTTGGCAAGCCACCCCGTGGGCGGAGCGAGGAGCGAAGGGTGTCCCCCGAAGCTTTACGTGGAGGCGGACAACACCTAGTCTTAAGGAAATGGCTCGGATCGCTCGGAGCTGCGAGGTAGGACGAATATGATACGGACAGGTACAGGTTTTGATGCACACCGGCTCGTGGCCGGGCGCGACCTTATTCTCGGTGGTGTCAGAGTTGAGTTTGAGTTGGGACTCGCCGGCCACTCGGATGCGGATGTGCTATGCCATGCAATAGCAGATGCCCTTCTCGGCGCCGTTGCCGACGGGGATATCGGGAAGCATTTCCCGGAGAACGATCCTGCCTGGAAAGATGCGTCAAGTATCGGCTTGCTGAAAGAGACCGCAGAGCGCGTTCGCGCTCTGTCTGCCGAGATCAACAATGTTGACGCCACCATAATTGCCGAACGTCCGAAGCTTGCTCCACACGTCCCGGAGATGCGCAGGAATCTGGCCGATGCCCTCGGCATCCCGGCATCGCACGTTTCCGTCAAGGCTACGACCGTTGAGGGAATGGGTTCGCTCGGCAGGGGTGAAGGCATTGCCGCAATGGCCGTTGCAACTGTGGACCAGGAATGTAGCCGGGAAGGAGCGGCGAAGGCTCGGCCGCTGAATTGGAACCGATGAAGCTGCACAATACACTCAGTCGTGCTCTCGAGGAATTCAGGCCGATGGAAGGCAATGACGTCCGCATGTATACCTGCGGGCCCACCGTGTATGACTATGCTCACATAGGAAACTTTCGTGCATACATGTTCGAAGACATTCTTCGGAGATATCTCAAATACAACGACTTCAATGTCACGCAAGTCATGAACCTGACGGATATCGACGACAAAACCATCCAGCGGTCGCGCGAGAATGAAATTCCACTTTCCGAATACACGAAGAAATATATCGATGCTTTCTTTGAAGACCTGACCGACCTGAATGTCGAGCGGGCCGAACACTATCCCGCCGCGACCGCACATGTTCCTGAAATGATCGCCCTCATATCACGCATCATGGAGAAGGGCTATGCCTACCAGTCCGACGACGGCTCGGTGTATTTCAACGTCGGCAAATACTCGAATTACGGAAAGCTTGCGCATCTGGATATGGGTGGGCTGCGGCCCGGCGCTCGGGTTGCCAATGACGAGTATGACAAAGAAAACGTAGGCGATTTCGCGCTCTGGAAGGCCTGGGATGAGAATGATGGAGATGTCGTCTGGGATTCTCCGTGGGGCAGGGGCCGACCCGGCTGGCACATCGAGTGCTCCGCGATGAGCATGAAATACCTGGGCGAGAGCTTCGATATTCATACCGGCGGCGTCGACAACATTTTTCCTCATCACGAGAACGAGATGGCGCAGAGCCAGAGTGCCACCGGCAAAGAGCTCGCCAGGTTCTGGCTGCATTGTGAATACTTGATTGTCGACGGTCGCAAGATGTCCAAGTCGCTCGGCAACTTCTTCACGTTGCGTGACATCCGTCAGCGTGGCTATTCCGGCCGGGAAGTCAGGTATGTGCTCATTGCCTCTCACTACCGGCAATCGCTCAATTTCAGTCTTGCCGCGCTTGATGCCGCACGCTCGGCCCTGGCGAGGATCGATGAGTTCTGCACGCGGCTCTCGGAACTGGCAGGCGACGATGTCATCTCGGATGTGCCTGAATGGGCGAGGACAGGTAGGGAATCGTTCACAGTTGCAATGGATGACGACTTGAATGCCGCGCGGGCACTGGCGGCGCTGTTTGGTATTGTTGCCGCAGGAAACCGGGCCATGGATGGCGGCGGTGTCAGTCCCGGTGAAGCCGCCGCCGCGCTGGCCGTGCTCTCCGACATTGACCGGGTTCTTGGGTTCATCGTTGATAGCAAGACGGAAGCAAATGACGCAGCAATGAAACTGGTTGAGCTTCGAACCAGGGCGCGCTCGGAGAAGAACTGGGCAGAAGCGGACCGGGTCCGCGACGAGCTCGCACGACTTGGTTGGACTGTTCACGATACCGACTCCGGCCCCAGGCTTCGGAGGAAGCCGGGTGGTTCCGGATGACTGCTGACCGGGGAATCTTCATAGTCTTTGAAGGCATTGAAGGCAGCGGCAAAAGCACCCACGTTCGTGAGCTCGCCGATCGACTCGCGAGTGAAGGTCGAACCGTGCTTGTTACCAGGGAACCCGGTGGTACCGCGCTGGGTGAATCTATCCGAACTCTTCTCCAGGGAGTGCCCGGCGAGATCACCATATCACCTGAATCTGAATTGATGCTGTTCGCGGCGAGCCGGGCACAACTTGTGCGTGAAGTCATTACGCCGGCGCTCGAACGGGGCGAGATTGTCATAAGCGATCGCTTCACTGATTCAGCCGTTGCCTACCAGGGCTACGCGCGAGGACTGGACATGGACACGCTCTCAGCAGTCAACCGGTTCGTGGCCGGAACAGCCATGCCCGACCTGGTCATACTGATGGACCTGGATGTTGGGGAAGGTTTACGCAGGCTCGGTGTTCGCAACGAGAACACTGGCCGGTCCAGCGACCGCATAGAGCAGGAAGATATCAGGTTTCATGAACAAGTCCGGGCCGGGTACCTTGATATTGCACGGAAACATGGTGACCGCGTCCGTGTCATTGACGCGGCGCTCAGTATTGACGGGGTATCCGCAGAGGTGTGGGAGAAAGTCTCTGATGTCCTCCGCAGATCGCATGGCTGAAGCCTTCGAATGGTTCGGGAACAGTCTCCGTGCAGGCAGGCTGGCCCATGGCTACGTTGTAGTCGGATCGCCCAGGGGGAATGCGGCCGAGTTTGCCCGGGCGGCCCTCGACTTGCTGTACGGCGGCGGGCAGGCATCCCAACGTGCAGGTGCCGGATCGCATCCTGATGCTACGTGGATTGAACCCCGGTTGAAGTCGCGGCTAATCGGCATCGAGCAGGTTCGCAGCATCCGCCAGAAGATGTCACAGAC
>SPBP01000478.1 GCA_004525935.1 Lentisphaerales bacterium
CCGGCGTTGTACAGCTCAATGTATTCGGTAAGGTTTGTGACACCCCATGGCGAGAAGGGGTGATACATGATTTCGTTGATAACCACCTGGGCTTGCAGCGGGATGAACGAGACCGAGAGCAGGAGGCAGAGGACACCTAAGATAGTGCATCCCACGGAAGAACGCAGACGACAACACAGACCTGTCGGGAATCTCTTCATACGATTGGCCCTCGCGTCCAGACACTGATAATTGGTGCTTTTAAGGCTGCGCGATCTTACCCCACAGTGATCGTAAGATACTAGCACAGAAGGAGGAAAAAGTCAAAGTTCGCAGGGGTAGTATTTGCGATTCAGCCGGGAATCCGTCGTTTTCTTAACGTGTGGCCTGCCAGCGCCCATGGGTCAAGGGCCCGGGGTGTTCTCACGCAGCAGAAGCATCTGCTATCGCGGAGCCCATTTGCGGGAGTCGTCCCACACTTGGCCTCAGTTGTCGCCAATCCACTTGAACGATCTTATGAAGTACTTACTCGTGTAGGAATCGCGGAAGATTGTTCCAATTGCCCGTTTTTCGGCGATCACCGTGCCATCCGGGGCCAGTGCCTGGGCGGCCACGACGATCGCGAACAGGTTCTGCCGGAACGTAATCAAGTCGAGTATATGCCGGTACGTATCCTCTTCCAGAATATCGCAGTCAGCATCGCCGTGAGGAGTGCAGGCTATGAACGCGTCGGCCAGATCTCCGCCGTCTCCCGGGAACATGCTCTTGAAGTTGTGATACGGCTGGTTGGCCATGATAGTGTTGACCAGGTTCTGGACCTTGGCGGGATCCGTGCTGATGTTGTATTGACTCGCGTTTGGAACCTGCACTCCCGACTGGTTCGTGTAGCCGATCACGAGCTGGTTCAGAAGAACATGCAGGCTGTTGCCATACCGTGAGTTGATGGCGATCAGCCCACGTTCCGACCGGTTTGTTGACCGAACCGTCATGTAGTCCATGAGGGCCGCGCCTTCGTTTTCCTTCATCAGTTCGATATTCCGCCACCACTGCATACCGACCGGCTGCTCGTCATCCAGGTTCGACCGCCACGTATGCCCGAGTTCGCCGATATTCCGCATTGGTCCGTTCAGCGCGAAGATCGGCACACCCCCGCCCTCGCCCGACCACGGGTTGTTGTCATATTCAGGACCGTTATATGGCGCGACCAGAGCCCCGGCGATGCAGGTGAGATTTGTTTTGCCCAGAGTCTGGAATCCGGCTACATCGAGTGGTGCCTGGAAGGACGGGTAGTCTATGCCGCCCTTGTTCACCCATTGGCCGAGGTTGTCATCCCAGTTCCCCTGAGTTGTCCAGTACTTCACCTGCCCGTTCGATCGCGGATCGCTTCGGGAGAATCCTCTCGGCTGGGTGAACCTGAAGACTCTTCGTTTCCACGGCGCCTCGTTTTGCCCGGGCAAGCCACTTGCTGGATCATGCAGATATCCCATCGCTTCATCGACGATGTTTGTTACGAGCTGGCCGTACTGGTTTGCGCATACGTCGTAGAGCCGGGCGTTCATCCAGACGGAATTGGTCACGGCATCGATGTCGGCGCCGCCAAAGCTGATCTTCTTGCCGGGAGGCGACACGACCACATGGAATTCCTTGGCCGGAGTGAACTCCATTTCCGGAAGAACCGCATCGAATGTCCAGTCGTCATAGCAGTACGGCGGATGCATGACGAGGTCCATTGGAGGGCAGCCGCCGGGTGGCGGAGTGCCCTGGACCGGGCCGTTCGGGCAGTTGGTGAAGCACGCCACTCGAACGATGTAGTAGTTCGTGGCGGTGCTTTCCGCCTTGATCGGCGCGAACGGATACCAGAATTCGATCGCGAACTCATACTCGCGATTGCCCGGTTCACTTGCCGCGGTTTCGCGAAGAACGATTTCGTTCATGAGCGGCATAGCCTCGCCACCCTCGGAATGAGTGTAGCCCATGCCGTCTTCGGCCTGAGGAATACGATCAGGATCGAGCCAGTTGATGATGTTCCAAGTCACGTCGTCCGGCCTTTCCATGCCGGCAAGCTCGAGCATATCGCTCAGCGGCTTGTAGTACTGCTGCATGAAATTCGTATCGCTGGTGTAAGAATCG
>SPBP01000020.1 GCA_004525935.1 Lentisphaerales bacterium
CTATGAAGGCGACGGGCCTACGAGGCAGGTTTCCGGCTACGTGCTGCAACTCGAGGGCGAAGGTGACTTCTATCGCGATGTCGGCCTTAAGGAGGGCGATATTGTTCGCCGGGTGAACAATCTGCCCATGCAGAGCCAGCATCGCGCAATCTTCTGGATCGACCAGTTCCGGGCCAACAACGCTAATGCATTCCAGATCGACGTAGAGCGTGACGGGAAGGCCGTGCGCCTCGAATACCTCGTTCGCTAGACCTGCCGCGCAAGTCCTGTAGTGCTCGTACCCGTCGATAACCGCTCCGCTGATCTACCCGTTGTGCATGACAGACATCGTGAGTAGACATAAGATATATTATCCGACATTGCGGCAAACCGGCTGTATGTCCGGCAATCCAGCAATTGAATGCGGGGCTATCGTCTAATAAGCCCCCAGCGTGACGAGAATGGCCAGTAGACTACCACCGCAGGCCCCAACGTATTGCGAGCCTTCACGGGTCCCCAGTAACGTCCGTCAAGGCTATGCTCGGTGTTGTCACCCAGGCAAAGGTACTCATCCGGACCGAGCGTCATCTCCTGGCCTGCATCCGCAAGAAAGTCGCGCTCCTCGGGTTCGGAGCCGGTCGGCACATAGCCGTTGGGCCGGTCAGTATAGATCCCATCCCGCCGAGCAATCGCCCCGATAGCACCATCCTCGACAAGTACGCCGTTAACTTTCAGGTACGGAGGCTCTATGGCAATCTTTTCGCCCGGCAAACCGCACGTCCGCTTTATGTAGTGCTTGTTTGTGCCCAGCTTCTCAATGCCCTTCGTGATGAATACCATGACTTCACTGCGCCTCGGCGGCCTGAAGTTCCAGCTGAGCTTGTCAACAAACACATGGTCACCGGCAACCCGTATACCGGACGCGATAACAGTCTGACCCCTTACGACCGAGCTTCCTATGCCGACTCGAAGCTGCACATTCGGTGGCAGCCCCTGCCGATAGCCGCCGTCTATCTCAATATACCCCGGCACGGGCATAACTCCGCTCGATGCCAGCTGCGCCCCCTCCTCAGCTATTCGACTCTGCGTCCCAACAGCAGTTATGACGCCAGAGTAATCAGCCTTGAGTTCCTCGTACCAATGTCCCAGTACCAACCACTTCAGGGAGTTCAACGGAAAACGATCACTGACGCCGGCTTCCCCGGCCGGAATGTAGTGTATCCCGTACAAGCTTGGCTGCATCGAACCTGTTGGAATCTTGAAAGGCTGAATGAAGTAGGCTCGAAATCCCATCGCGACAGCAAGAGCGACGGCTGCAATTTCGACGTATTCCCTGAGCACCGGAAATCTCTTACTAGGAGCAACAGCGACAATCGCGTTCTCAAGAGCCTTCATAGCCTTTGTTATGCCGGCTCCGTCCCCGCGCTGTACCATCTCACTCATATCGCGCTCGGCGGTCCTGAGCCTCGCCATCGCTTCTGCAGGAGCTATGTCCTCGCGCATGCGTCGTACATAGCACGCATTTCTGAGCAATTCCTGCGCAGCCTTCCTTTGCCGTCGATCAACACGCTGTTGCATTGGTCCCCTTCCCGCCCACCTTACGTCAATAGTTTCCAGTAAGAATCGACATGAACGCCTTTTGCGGCACGTTCACCTTGCCGACCTGCTTCATCCGCTTCTTGCCGGCTTTCTGTCGTTCGAGCAGTTTACGCTTTCGCGTAACATCTCCTCCATAACATTTCGCCGTAACATCCTTCCTCAGAGCCCGGATTGTCTCCCGGGCAATAATGCTCCGGTTGATCGCAGCCTGGACAGGTATGGAAAACATGTGTGGTGGAATGACATCCTTCAGCACTTTGCACATCTGGCGTCCACGCGATGCAGCCTTTGACCTGTGAACCATGCACGAGAACGCGTCAACAGGCTCTTCATTCAGCAGAATGTCCAGTTTCACGACATCACTCGTTTCATAGCCCGAATGCTCATAATCCATTGATGCATAACCGTGGCTGACACTCTTAAGTTGATCGTGAAATTCTACCAGGATCTCATTCAAAGGCAGCCTGCTGGACAGCATCACTCGCTTCGTATCAAGAGAGTCGGTCCTCTCGAGGATGCCTCGCTTGTCGAGAAGGAGCTTCATTATATCGCCGATGTTTTCATTATTGCAGAGCATTGAAGCCTTGATCATCGGCTCTTCAATACGCTCGATACGGGTCAGTTCCGGCATGAACGCCGGGTTATCAATCATACTCACAGTTCCATCCTTCATGTGGATCCTGTAGATAACCGAGGGGTATGTATTGATTATGTCGACATCAAACTCCCGTCTCAGCCGCTCTTGCACAATTTCCATGTGAAGCAGACCCAGAAACCCGCATCTGAACCCGAAACCGAGGATGGTCGACGATTCTGCCTGGTACGAGAAAGCGCTGTCGTTGAGGCTGAGCTTGTCCATGCTGTGCTTCAGCTTCTCATAGTCTTCCGAGCTAACTGGATATACCCCGCTGAAAACCATTGGACGTACAATCTGGAAGCCCGGCAATGCTTCGCGCGCCGGATGATCGACGGTTGTCACAGTGTCGCCGATACTGAGATCCGACGGCTTCCTGATGGTCGCAACCATGTAACCTACCTCGCCGGACTCAAGAGACGTAGTCTCCTCAGGCTCCGGCCTGAAGACGCCCACCTCCTTCACCTCTGAAGCGCAGTTTGTAGCCAGCATCCGGATACGATCCTTCTTCTGAAGCCTCCCGTCCTTAACCCTGACGTAAGCCACCACGCCTCTGTACGTATCGTAGACTGAATCAAAAATCAGTGCCCGTGTGCCGACATCGGCAGTCTCTGCCGGAGGTCGAATTCTCTTCACTACAGCCTCCAGCACCGCCGCGACCCCCTCCCCCGTCTTCGCGCTCACGAGCAGGGCATCGTCCATGCTGATCGCCAGGATTTCCTCAACCTGGCGCATCGTTCTTTCAACGTCCGCGCCTGGCAGATCAATCTTGTTAACCACGGGTATCAACGTGAGATTGTTAAGAACCGCAAGGTGCGTGTTTGCCACCGTTTGAGCCTCTACACCTTGCGCTGCATCAATCACAAGGATTGCGCCCTCACAGGCCGCCATGCTTCGGGAGACTTCGTATCCAAAATCGACGTGCCCCGGTGTGTCTATCAGGTTAAGCAGGTACGTCTTTCCATCCTCCGCCACATAGTTCATTGCGACCGGATGCGACTTGATGGTGATCCCGCGTTCCCTTTCAAGATCCATGCTGTCAAGTACCTGATCCCGGAACTCACGATCGGCAACACTATTCGTCAATTGAAGCATACGATCAGCCAGGGTTGACTTGCCGTGATCAATGTGGGCAATGATGCAGAAATTACGGATACTCGCGATGTTTCCGTTCATCGACGCGCTCGCTCGGCGGCGATCCGCATGTCTGAAATTCCGGCTTTCATATCTGAAAGTCCGTAAAGAGCAGTTCCCGCCACAAAGGAATTAGCGCCGCTGGCCGCGCAAAGCGCCGCTGTCTTCATGTTGATTCCGCCATCAACCATGATATCCGTCTCCAGCTTGTCGGAGTTGAGACGTTCCCTGATCGTCCGTATCTTAGGAAGAACCGACTCGATGAAATCTTGACCACCGTACCCGGGATGAACAGTCATGCACAGGATTTCACTGGCCTGCCCGATGTACGGGAACACCGCCTCCGCCTCAGTCTCCGGATTCAAGGTGATTCCAGGTCGGACGCCCAGTTCGGCGATCAGCTTAAGCAGCCCCTGTTTATCGCAGGTTACGGCTTCTTCAACATGAACAAAGATGGTCGAGGCACCAGCCTTCGCAAATCTCGCAATCATCTGCTCCGGGCTTGTAACCATGAGGTGTACGCTTAGCGGTATCTTCACCGACCGGCGCGACATCTCAACCACATCAGGACCCATGCTCAGATTCGGAACAAAATGCCCATCCATGATGTCGATATGCAGTTCATCGGCGCCGGAAAGCTCAGCAAGCCGCGCACCGGCTTCGAGTTTACCGAAATCGGCAGCTAACAGTGACGGCAGTATCTTGATGCTAAGGCTCATCAGGACCGGGAATATACCAGAGATTCCTCAGCTCGGGCGAGAACAAACCCGCATGACCGGTGGGATACACTCAGCACCGTTGACACGACAAGCCGGCCACCATACCATTCCTGAATGAGCATGCTTCCACAATGGATAATCGAAAAGAAGCGTGACGGCGAACCACTGGTTGAATCCGAGATCCGGGATTTTATACAGGGCTACACCACCGGCCTCATACCTGACTACCAGATGTCCGCTCTGGCAATGGCCATCTTCTTCAACGGAATGAGCTCCGAAGAGACCTCACTCCTGACTCGCGCAATGCTGGAATCCGGAGAAACCGTCAACACCTCATCAATAACCCGCCCGAAGATCGACAAGCATTCGAGCGGCGGGATCGGGGACAAGGTCTCCATCGTTCTTGGACCTCTTGCAGCTGCCTGTGGCCTGGCCGTTCCAATGATCTCCGGCAGGGGCCTCGGAATTACAGGCGGTACACTGGATAAGCTCGAGTCAATTCCCGGGTACCGTACCGCACTGAGCAGCAAGGAGTTCGTTGATATCGTGGGCAAGTGCGGCTGTTCCATAACCGCTCAGACGCCCAGGATCGTGCCGGCGGATCGTAAGCTCTATGCGCTGCGCGACGTTACAGGCACCGTTCCATCCATTCCGCTCATCGTGGCAAGTATCATGAGCAAGAAACTGGCTGCCGGCCTTGATGGTCTCGTACTCGACATCAAGTGTGGAACCGGTGCATTCATGAAAACCCGCGCGGATGCATGCTCACTCGGATCTGCGCTGGTCGAGGTGGGTCGAAGTACCGGGCTGCCGACCCGTGCTCTTGTCACTGACATGAACCAACCTATCGGACGTACTGCAGGGAACGCACTGGAGATCGTTGAATCAATCGAAACACTTCGTGGTAACGGACCCGAAGACCTTGTGACACTCACCATTGCGCTATGTGCCAGGATGCTTGTACTCGCCCGCGCCAAACGCGATCTCGCTACCGCAAGCGACTATGCCGCTCGAACATTGAAGTCCGGGAAGGCCCTCGGGGTGTTCGCCGATATGCTAGCCTTGCATGGCGGCGAGCGGGGCGTGATTGACGATCCGTCACTGTTGCCCAGGGCTCGCGTGGTGAAGCCGATCATGGCCGCGAGCACCGGTTTCGTATCCCGCGTTGACGCGGAGAAGATCGGCAAGGCATGTCTCGTGCTCGGCGCCGGTCGCAGACTTACAACCGATACCGTTGACCATGCCGTCGGGGTTTCAGACATGGTCAAGGTCGGTGAGCACGTCACTGCCGGTCAATCGCTTGCAACCCTTCACTCGAATCGGGATGATGCGATGTTTGAGGCGGAAGAACTTGCTGCTGCTGCATTCAGTATTGCCGGGGCCGCAGTCTCAACTGCGCAGCCGCTCATCATCGAAGAACTCACGGGGGAAGACTCATGAATATGCAGCTTCTTGACGACGCACTGAATAGTGTTCGATCTCATCTAACCGGCAACGAACCGCGGTGCGCCGTAGTTCTCGGGTCCGGCTGCAGCCAGGCCGCTGACTTCGTGCAAGCGGAGGCCACCATCGCTTACGCCGCGATCCCCGGGCTTGGAAAGCCCGGCGTTCAGGGACATGCCGGGCATCTCGTGTACGGACGCAGTTCCGGCCTACCCACGCTGGTGTTCTGCGGCAGACGTCACTGGTATGAAGGCGAAGGCTGGGAACCCATCGCGATTCCCATATATATCTGTGCGAAGCTTGGCGTCCGAATCATTGTCCTGACTAATGCTGCGGGAGGGATCCGCGGTGACCTGGAGCCGGGCAACGTGATGATAATCAAGGACCACATTAACCTGATGGGATCGAATCCGTTACTCGGCATGCACGACGATGTCTGGGGACCGCGTTTCCCGGATCAAAGTGCCGTTTACGATCCCGGACTCCGCTCCATACTGGAGCACGCTGCAAGGGAGGCGGGACTAAGCCCCGCTTGCGGCACATACATGGGCGTCAACGGACCGACATACGAAACCCCCGCTGAAATCGATGCCTTTGAGCGACTCGGCGCGGATGCGATCGGCATGTCAACTGTGCCGGAATCGATCCTGGCTAACGCCGCGGGCATCAAGGTCGGCGGCCTCTCCTGTATAGCGAACCAGACGCGCGGCCGAACCGACAAAGCTGTATCGCACTCGGAAGTCCTGTGCACAGTCGAGGAGTCAGCGCGCAACATCTCAAAGATGCTTGTCGCCGCATGGCGCGCACTGTCGGAGGATCACTCTGGACTCCTTGCCTGACCACACTAGCTTATGACTTCCAACACCATAGCGAGTACCGACCAGCAGGATATCGACTGGATGGCGGCGCACGTCGATCCGGATGCTACCGCTATTGTGGCAAGATTACAGAACGCCGGACACACCGCTTATCTTGCAGGCGGATGCGTCAGGGACCTCCTCCTCCGGCTCACGCCGAAGGATTTCGACATTGCCACAAGTGCAAGACCAGACTCAGTACTCGCCTTGTTCCCCGATGCTATCGAGACTGGACGCTCCTTCGGCGTGATCCGCGTCCCTGTAGATAGCCGATCCTTCGAAATCGCGACTTTCAGAAAAGACCACGCTTATGCCGATGGGCGACATCCGAGTTCTGTTTCATTCTCCGACGCCCGGACCGATGCTGAACGTCGCGACTTCACAATCAACGCGCTCTTCTATGATCCCGCCGCAAACAGTTTGATCGACTTCGTTGCAGGTATGGCCGACCTGCACGGTCGCCTCGTGCGTGCCGTGGGAGACCCAGATGCTCGTTTCCGAGAAGATCATCTGCGTCTTCTCCGAGGGCCACGCTTCGCCGCAGTTCTTGGTTTTGAGATTGGAGAGTCTACACGGCAGGCAATCCAACGTAACGCGGGTCTCCTTTCCAGCGTGTCGTCCGAAAGAATCTGCGAGGAGTTCAGCCGCATCCTCCTGGAGTCGCCAAGGCCGGGCAAGGCCATGCGGATGCTTCTAGACCTGCAGTTACTTGACTCATTTCTGCCCGAAGCCTGCAGGATGTCGGGACAGGCCCAGAACGAAGTCCATCATCCCGAGGGCGATGTATTCACGCACACAGCTCTAATGCTGGACAACATGCGATCTCCTGACCTTGCACTTGCGCTTGCGGTCCTCTTTCATGACATTGGGAAACCGGCTGTCGTAGAACACTCCAGGGGCTATCCATCATTTCCAAACCACGCCGCCGCAGGTGCAGATATCACCCGTAGTGCCATAAACAGGCTCAGGTTTCCTGTCCATCTCCGTGATGACGTCTCCGCAATTGTCCGGAACCACATGAAATATATGGACGTCCAGAAAATGCGGAACTCAACGCTACGACGATTAATGGGTGCACATACGTTTCGGACGGAACTCGAGTTGCACAGGCTCGATTGCGCCTGTAGCCATGGCAAACTCTCCAACTATCGATTCCTGATCGAGCGGCTCAAGGAATTTGAGGCCGAGCCAGTTCTTCCTGCGCCGTGGGTCTCTGGCAACGATATCATGCAGATGGGTATTCCCCAAGGGCCTGAAGTCGGCTACTGGCGAAGGCTCGCCTACGATCTGCAGCTTGACGGCGCAATTTCTGACCGCGGCAGCCTGCTCGCCCGTATCGCGTACGATATCAAATCGGGCAGCCGCCCCCCTTTTCCGTTGTAAACACCTGCGTCGGCCTGTAATGTGCTCCAATTCGATATCTCACTACCCGGAGGCGCGCCGATGCTTTTGACATTATTGAAATCAAAGCTGCACGGAGCAGTTGTAACATCCTTGAATCCCGACTACGAGGGAAGCATTACGATAGACTCGCAGTTGATGAAAGCGGCTGGAATTATCCTTCACGAGAAGGTACTTGTAGCAAACGCGGTCAATGGCAACCGATTCGAAACCTACGCGATTCCTGCTGATGAAGGGTCTCGGGAAATCTGCCTGAACGGACCCGCCACACGGCTGGGAAGTGTTGGGGATCGCCTGATTATCTTCACTTTTGCGCACATGCCCGGCGAAGAAGCGCAGAAATGGCATCCGACGGTTGTTGTGCTCGATCCAGAAAATCGCCCGGTGCTATAGCCGTCACCGATCTTCTACGCGCTCCGAGCTCGAGGGAGTTCTTTCACTCGACCCAATGATGTCGTCCTGCGATCAACCATCGTCTTGGTGATTCTCAGTGACCGCACCTTCTTGATCCTCGGCGCCTCGAACATTACTTCCAACATAATCTCCTCAAGTATTGAGCGAAGCCCGCGTGCCCCTGTTTTCTTCTTGAGCGCCGCACGAGCAAGTGAGCGCAAAGCACTGTCCGTGAACGCAAGCTCAATACCTTCCATTGCAAGCAACTTCTGGTACTGACGCACCATACAGTTTCTTGGTTCGATCAGAATTCTGACCAGATCAGATTCACTCAGGTCGCCGAGTGTCGTAATTACCGGAAGTCGTCCTATGAACTCAGGGATGAGCCCGAACTTCAGAAGATCCTCAGGCTCAATCGCAGACTCATTGCCCGGCGTGGACCCTGCCCCGCTGGAAAACCCAAGTGCGCTCTCTCCCACTCGCCGTTTGACAACATCCGACAAACCCACAAAGGCGCCTCCGCAAATGAAGAGAATGCGCTCCGTGTTTATCCGGATATATTCCTGCTGCGGGTGTTTCCTTCCGCCCTGCGGCGCCACCGAGGCCGTCGTGCCCTCGAGAATCTTCAGCAGTGCCTGTTGCACTCCTTCGCCTGAGACGTCTCTGGTAATCGATACATTTTCCGTACGTCGAGTGATCTTGTCGATTTCGTCAATGTAGACGATGCCCGTTTCTGCCCGGGCTATGTCATTGTCAGCTGCCTGTATAAGCCGCAACAGGATGTTTTCGACATCCTCCCCAACATAACCTGCCTCGGTCAGGGTTGTGGCATCAGAGATACTGAAAGGCACATCGAGACACTTGGCCAGTGTCCGGGCCAGCAAGGTTTTCCCGCAGCCCGTAGGCCCGATCAGCAGCACATTGCTCTTCTCAATTTCAACGTCATCATAGCGGCTGTCACCCTTGACATCTCCTGCCTGGGTAATTCGCTTGTAGTGATTGTGCACAGCGACGGACAGGACTTTCTTGGTATGCTCCTGCCCTACCACATACCGATCTAGATATGCGGCGATCTCATGAGGCTTGGGAACCGTCAGTTTGCGTGGGCCCGTTGTGCGTTCGCCCTCATGCTCCTTCAGCATCGACTGACACAGAAGAACGCACTGATCGCATATACTTCCTCTAGTTCCGTCGATCAGCCTTCTGACATCGTCAGCAGCTCGTCCGCAGAAGGAGCACGCCGATTTATCGTGTGTACGACTCATGTGTCCATTTTCTTCCGCGACGCTTTCCTGGTTACTTCAGGCAGGACTTCATCCACAAGCCCATATTCTCTGGCCTGCTCAGCCGACATGAAGAAATCGCGATCCGTGTCTTGCGCCACGGCGTCGTCGCTTTTGCCCGTATGCGTAGCCAAAATGTGGTTTACCATGTCCTTCAGGCGCAGAATTTCGCGGGCCTGGATGCTGATATCCGTAGCCTGCCCCTGCGCGCCACCCCACGGTTGATGAATCATGATGCGGGCATTAGGCAGTGCGAACCGCTTCTTCTTCGTGCCGGCAGCCAGCAGCAGGGCGGCAATACTTGCCGCCTGGCCAACGCAGTAGGTTGCAACATCGCATTTCAAGTATTGGATCGTGTCGTATATGGCCAATCCGGCCGTAACAACACCCCCTGGGGAGTTGATATAGACACTCACGTCCTTCTCGGCGTCTTCACTTTGCAGGAAGAGAAGCTGGGCAACAACCACATTGCTTACCTCGTCCGATATCCCCGTGCCGATGAAGATAATACGATCTTTCAGCAGCCTCGAAAAAATATCATAAGCCCGCTCACCGCGCGCCGACTGCTCCACTACAAAGGGAACCAGCATTTGATCACGTTCTTTCATTCCAACTCCTTTCGAGTATGAGAGCATCACTTCTTCTTGATCTTCGCCAGTGAAAGGGCATAGTCCAACGCTTTCTCGCTCTTAATGCCCTTCCTGACATCATCGAGCCCATCCCTCTGTTCCAGATTCGCACGAAGCACAGCAGGATCCGCGCCATGCCGCTCGGCCATAATCTCTATATGCTTCCCGACCTCATCCTCACCAACCGAGATCCCTGCCTCATCCGCGATTCGCTCAAGAATGTAGCCAAGTTTTACACGTTCCGTTGCAGACCGCGTCGCCTCGGCCAGGATGCCGTCGCGCTCCTTCTCTATCTCCTCCTTCGATACGCCGCGGGAGGTGTTCGACATGACAATGTCCTGCACAATTCTTCTTGTCTCTTCGCTCACGAGAGACTCGGGAACATCAATATTGGTATGCTTCAGGAGATGCTCCGCCAGCACGTTCTTTCTCCGCCTGGTCTCAGCCTGCTCAGCAGCCGACCGAAGACCGTTACGAGCCTTCTCCCGAAGCTCCGCCGCAGATCCCACTTTCAACGTCTTGAGAAACTCTTCGTCCAGTTCAGGCAGCTTCCTGGCTTTCACCTCCTTCAGGGAGACGTCATATGACGCAGATCTGCCGCGCAAGGATTCGATACGGTAGTCGCCCGGAAACTCGACGCTGACCTCGCGAGTTTCTCCAACCTTCATGCCGTCAATACCCTTGGACAGTCCGGGAATCGCCTCACGCGCATCTCCGATCATCATCCAGAAATCCGCGCCCTTCCCCACCCATGCAGCTTCCTTGGCAAGCGCCGTCAGCGGCCTTTCGTCAACGGTGGCCGTGAAATCCACCTTCACAGCGTCTCCCGTCGTAGCCGCCCTGTCGTCCGCGTCTTCGAATGTTGAAAACTTTTCTCTCACCTCTCTGATGGCATCATCAACCCGTTCTTCCGATGGCTCCATCGGCTCACCCTTGACGCGTATCCCTTTGTACTTCGGCGTTTTGAACTTCGGAGGAATGTCCACCGTCGCAGTAAACGACAATCCCTTGCCGTCTTCCATGCTCACGTTCTTAACGTCGACCACAGCCACCGCATCCACGCCCTCGGAAGCAATCGCCTCCCTGTAGCACTTCGGAAGCATGTGTTTGCGAAGTTCTTCCTGGATTGCGTCTGCGTATTTTCGCTCCACGATACTCGCCGGTGCCTTGCCCTTTCTGAATCCGGGAATTGTCGTCCCACTCCTGAACTCCTCGACAATCGTCTTGCGCTCAGCCTCAAGCACTGACGCATCAACCTCGATTTCGAGAGCCCGCCTGCAAGGGCCGGCCGGCCGAATCTTGACCTTCATTCCCGTGCTCCCTCTTCTGTCCCTCATTTGCGGCCATTACTCCTTCATTGACACAAGAAACTCAACGTTGCTCTTCGTCTTCTTCATTCGATTGACAATAAGCTCCATTGCCTCGACCGGCGGAATCCCGTTAATCGCCTTTCGCAGTATCCATATCTTACCCAGTTCATCTGGATGAACGAGCAGCTCTTCCTTGCGCGTACCCGACTTCTCGATATTGATCGCAGGGAATATTCTCTTGTCCACCAGATGCCTGTCCAGACACAATTCCATGTTCCCGGTGCCCTTGAATTCTTCGAAGATCACCTCGTCCATCCTGCTTCCGGTATCAACCAGAGCAGTAGCAATGATTGTCAGGCTGCCACCCTCCTCGATATTCCTGGCAGCACCAAAGAAACGTTTCGGTTTCTGCAGCGCATTGGCATCTACACCACCCGACAGAATCTTGCCGCTGTGGGGCTGAAGGGTATTGTAGGCCCTTGCCAATCGCGTGATGCTGTCGAGGAGAATTACCACATCCTTGCCACACTCAACCATCCGCTTGGACATCTCGATAACGATTTCAGCAACCTGCACATGACGTTCCGGCGACTCGTCAAAAGTCGAGCTCAGCACATGGGCCTTGGTTGTTCGCTCCATGTCCGTCACTTCCTCAGGCCGTTCGTCAATCAGCAGAATGAACAGCTCAGCATCTGGATGATTAGTCGAGATACTGTTGGCCATCTTCTGGAGCAACACCGTCTTCCCCGTTCGAGGAGGTGCGACGATCAACCCGCGCTGTCCGAAGCCGATAGGAGTGAAGATGTCCATCACCCTCATCGATATTTCCTCGGGGTTCACCTCAAGGTTGGACCGCCTGTCCGGGAACAACGGAGTGAGATTCTCGAATGGCGTCTTGACTTTAGGCTTCTCGGGATCCTGGTCGTTGACTTCCTCCACCTTGAGCAGAGCGAAGAATCGTTCTTTTTCCTTAGGCTGCCGTATTTCGCCCCGTACGAGATCTCCTGTTCTCAATGCGAACCTTCTGATCTGCGAAGGCGACACATAGATATCCTCTGCACAGGGCACATAGTTGTTATACGGTGACCGCAGAAATCCGAACCCATCTGCCAGGATTTCGAGCACTCCTTCGCCGAACAGACGGCCGCTAGACCGTGCACTCGCCTTAAGAATCTCGAAAATCAGCTCATGTTTCCGGAGAGCTCCGAGGTCCGTAAGCCCCATCTCGGCCGCCATTTTGCTCAACTCAGGAACAGACATCTTTTGGAGTTCCGGCAAGCGCATATCGACGCCGAGCTTCTCGGGATCAATCGGGCCCCGCTGTTCCGCCCCGTCGTGCGGTGTTCCGTTTCCATTTCCGTTAGGAGGCGAGCTCGGCACATCCCTGTGTTCACCAACAGGTCGTCGATTGTCAACCCGATCCTTCTGCCTCGGGTGTCGGCTTCGTCGTCCTCGCACCTGCCAGTTCGGTTTATCGCTATTTCCAGCCATACTAACTCTCCAGCACGAGCTTCAATGCCCGCTCAGTTTGTTTTCTAAGCCCGTCCAGGCTTCCCGCATTGTATAGAACAACATCACTTCTCTTCATCTTCTCCGTCACATCATACTGGGCCGAGATTCTCCGTCTCGCTTCGGGCTCACCGAAACCCCTTTTCGCAAGACGCTGCAACTGTTTCTCCAACGGAGCCGCAACGCACACTACCCTATCCCAACCCTCCTCGAACCCTCCTTCAAACAGCAAAGGCACGATGACCGTAGCAGCGAGAACAGGCTCATCGATCTGCTTCAGCCATTGCTCCCAACCGGCCTTCACGTGCGGGTGCACGATCCCGTTAAGAATGCCCCGTTGCTCGGATGATGAGAACACTATATCGCCGAGTCGATCTCGGTCTATTTCACCGCGCTCATCCAGGAGATCAGAACCAAATTCATCCACCACCTGGTCAAACACTGAACTGCCGCGGCGCATCACATCGTGGGCTATCGAGTCACAATCACAGACAGCCACATTCATCTCGCGCAGGAATGCCCCCACACGGCTCTTGCCGCAGGCAATACCACCAGTAACTGCAAGTTTCAACATGGCATGACGCTCAACGCCACACAATCCCCACTCCGCAAATCAGAACAAAGAATGGGTTCACAGTCCAACTGCCATACTCATAGAACATGGAAACACTGCAGTTGAATGAAAACGAGATTCGGGAGTAACAAACAAAGACTTAATCAGTATCAGGATTGCCGTCATCTTACCTGCGATTCCGCCGTTGTCAAGGGTCCTTCCCCTCCTTTTTTGGGGTGTCTATCCCCGCTGATCACGAACGAGGGTGTGCAACTCAAGCTCCTCGAGAAACGGATCGAGTGCCTCGCTATCTACCGGTTTAACTCCAATATCCGCCAGCTCAACACGGGTATCCAGGTCACGGCGAAGGCGAACAAGATCAACGTTCCTGTCCACGATCGCACGAGATTCCCTGAGAGCCTCACGAATCCGGACCGGCTCAACCTCTTCAATGTGCGCGTATACCTCCCTTACGCTCTCGTACTTGACGAGCAGTTTCGCCGCGGTCTTTGGGCCCACGCCGCGAACGCCGGGGATATTGTCGGACTGGTCCCCGACAAGCGCCAGCAAATCGGGAATCACCGCCGGCCCCACACCCATCTTCGCCTTCACACCTGCCTCGTCAAGAACATGGTCTATAGCTGAGGGGCGGATCACGGTCACCCCGGCGCCTACGAGCTGTAAGAGGTCCTTGTCCGAGCTGACGACGACGATCGCCATGTCATCTCGAGCGAACCTGGAAACGAGCGTTGCTATTACGTCGTCCGCCTCGCATCCATCCATCATCACTTGAGGGACTCCTGAAAGTGTCAGGTACCGCGATATTAATGGTATTTGCCCCCTGAGCTCGTCTGGCATAGAGGGCCGCTGGGCCTTGTACGACGCAAGTATCGCCATACGTTCCACGGGCAGCCCTCCGTCGAACGTGACAATCCAGTGTGTCGGTTGAAGTATCCGCCTGTACTGCTCAATCATGCGTGCAAAACCATACACGGCATTCGTGGGTATACCCGCTGAGGTCGACAGGGACCGGATCGCAAAGAACGCCCGATAAATGAGGCCGTGTCCGTCTATAATAGCAAGTTTTGCGGAAGACATCGGAGGCAACTGGTCCTGCAGGACGCACTATACAAACACCGAACCGCTCGTCGGTAGACACTACCTGCCGCCGGATTCGGCTAGTTTATGAAATGGAGAAACGACAGGACGAAAAGCCTACGGATTCTCGTCGGCCCCGGCCGTCATTGACTCGGTCCCAACGGGGATTGCCTTCCCTGAAGGATCCACGAGTCGAGCTGTGACGAAAATAAGCAGGTTTCTCTTTGCGCTGGATTTCTGCTTGGACTTAAACAGACCGCCGATCAGCGGCAGCTCACCAAGGAAGGGAATTCTGTCATCAGTGCTATTCAAATCCTCGGAGATCAGCCCGCCCATGACCACCGTTGCGCCGTTGTAGACCTTAACTGTGGTGGAAACACTTCTTGCATGAAAGAAAGGCATCAGCATCGGAATCTGCGATCCATCCGCAAGTTCATATCCGTAGTCATGCCACTCCGGAGGAGTCACGACTTCCGGAGCAAGCGTAAGCTGGATAATACTGTTCCCCTGCGACAACTCTGGAAGAACCGTCAAAATGACACCCACTTCGCGTGTCTCGAACGTATCCGGCACAACCACCGTCGGCATCACACCGCCCCAGGCATCGCCACCGGCTATCTGGCCTTGCGTGACTCTGTATTCCGTCGGATAGATGTACTCCGTTACAACGCGAACCGTCGCTTCCAGGCCGGGCTGCGTGGTAACCTTCGGGGCAGACAGCAGATCAGCATGCCCGCTCTGCTCAATGGCGTGGAGAATCAGCGCCAACTCGGGATTAGTCAACACAGACTGGAAAGTCATGATGCCGCTCGAGCCACCCGATGTGCCTGCCGTAGCGCCGATGCCCAGGGTGTTATAACGCAGGTTCTTGGTGAATCCCCCCTGCGTCGCGTTCTCTTGCACGAGCATGCGCGGCCGCGCATTCAGCGCTCCCCCGGCGCCCTTTTTGGTCGCAACTTCGAAATCATCCGTAAGCAGCCACTCAAGTCCGAGCTCTTCCAAGTCAGTCTGCGCAATATCTACGAACCTGGTTTCTATCTCAACCTGCGGCTGCACGACATTAAGTTCCTGCAGAACTCGCTCAAAACTCGCAAGGTTCCCCTCCGTATTTGCCACAATCAGCTTGCCGATACTGCTATTATAACTGATTGAAGTGCCAATCGGGAACTGGACACCAAGCTGAATGAAATATGCCTTGAGATCGCCTGTATCTGTATCCAGCGACGTCGGGGCAAGTGTAATGAATCCGCCACCATCATCACCGCCACCCATGGAAGCGTCTGCCCTCAACCTGGAAATGACCGTGGGGTCGACCGCGTAGAACCGCGTCACAATTGTCCCCTCTGCAGCGTCCTGAGGAATAATCATAACGATGTTCTTCTCAACGCGAAACTTGAGGTTCGCCACCTCGGTTATGATCTTGATCGCATCGAGCAACGTTACGTATCGTGCCTGGAACGACACAGTTCTCTCTTCTTCGTCGCCGATATTGAGGATGATATTAACGCCCCTGGCGAGTTCATCTTCTGTCGATTTGTCTGCTTGTATGCTGGCTTCCACCAGAAACTCGATAACGTCCTTGATATTCGCCTCGCGGAAGGATATCTCAGGAATCCGAATCGATTCCATTTTATGCCGCAGCTTATCTTCCTCTCTCACGACGATGACCGATGTGTTTGAGCCATACGTTGTTATGCCGGTGTCAAGATAATGGTTATAGTCCCGTGGGTTCCAGGTCTCCCGCACGTCAGCTATTCGTTCGCGAGACATGGCGTCGCGCTCTGATGTTTCGCGACCATACCTGCGATTTTGAATACCTTTGAGACGATTGATGGCACTGTCGTTTGATGGGTCGATTGCCAGAACCATCTTAAGGCTCTCGGCCGCCTCCTTGAACTCATCAACCCGCATGTGTTCATCCGCCTTGCGGATCCACAGCTCGGCCCGTCTTTGCTTCTCCTGGTAGTCGCTGGCAACTCTTCTGCGAACACTATCACGTTCAGCAATAGACTGTTGCTCAGTAATACGCGCCTCAATCCGTTCCACCAGGCGTTCGGCACCCAGGAACTTCCTGTTTCTTGCCAGCGCCCTTTGAGCCATCACGAGCGCCCCATCTTCGCCCGTCAGTTCGCCTTTATTTAGCAGATCCAGCGCCAGGTAGTACTCGGCAATCATTGCGCCGTCATTCGCCCTGCGAAAAGCATCTGCAGTCTCCAGCCTCTTCGGAAGATGCGCTTCTGCATTAAGGAAATGATGCAGCGCCGTCTTGTAGGATCTCTCCATGAGTGCCTGTTCGGCAAGTTCCAGGTCATGCATTCCCTGGATCTCCACAGCGCGGTTACGAATAACCGCTTCCGCTTCCGGACCTTCCATTGTCTCGGCTTCGACCTCCAGCTTGGGACCGCGCACCAACCGACGATCAGGCGAAGTTACAAATCCGCCGGGACCCCGCCGCATTCCATCTTCGCCTGCATCTCCACCAGAATCACTGCTAAGAATCTTTCGCAGGTCTTCCATATCGTCTGTCAAAGGCGTCGGCTGCATCTCCCCCGACCCCTCTTCCACATCACCGAGCAAAGCTTCTTCATCAGCATCACCGAGCAAAGCTTCTTCATCAGCATCACCGAGCAAAGCTTCTTCATCCGCATCACCGAGCAAAGCTTCTTCATCAGCATCACCGAGCAAAGCTTCTTCATCAGCATCACCGAGCAAAGCTTCTTCATCAGCATCAC
>SPBP01000284.1 GCA_004525935.1 Lentisphaerales bacterium
ATTCGGCCCGTGCAGGATTGAAGCACATCCGGCTATCCAGCATCCCGAAGTCATTCTATCGGCTCAGCTTCATAAACGCGTACTTCAGCTATCGACCACCAGTAGGTCCAGATCGATGCTGCCAGTTGTATGCGGAGATAACGTGCGTTGAGTGGCTCGAAATTGAACTGCATACTCGGCTCGACGGGATTCCTGATGCAGTCCAACACGAACTCCACGCGCCCGAAACTGTCGGTGATACCGGTCCACGTTTTCCCGTCGCACGAAGTCTGGAACACGGCATGCCATGGGAAATCGTGCTTGTCCCTGCCGCTGAACAGTTCTAGCCTTGTCAGGCGGCGTTCCCTTCCGAGGTCGATCTGAAACCACATCCCTTTGGCCTGGGCCTTGTGAGTGGTCCATCTGGTATTGATGTCACCATCTACCGCAAGCGTCACAACGTCGCGATTGTTTCCCGCGGTGACGACGAGTTCGTTCTGCGGGATTTCGCGGAACTCGGGCCACGGCGCGTGCGGCTCGCTGTCCGCAAGGATCTCCACTACGGAGTCCTGCTCCGATTCAAACCGCATCGCCAGGTCGTCGGCATGCTGCTGCAACGAAGTCTTCACTCGACGAATGTCGCGTGGTTCCATGCGCCACCAGTGAATAACCGCGTAGCGAACGCCGAGTCGACGAAGCAGTGCAATTGATTCGTCACCGGGGAATGAGGACATGATCAGCTTGATCGGCAAAGTTGCGGGCGGGAAGAAACCACTATAACCGTTGACCAGCTTCTTCCAGTGATGAGTCGAATCGAGGACGTAGGCCGCTTCGCGGTGGGCAATATTGTCTGCATACATGGGCAATTCAATGATGCTGAAGTCATCGTCTTGTTCTGCAAGCCACGAATAGCACGCTGCGGGTTCCGTATCGACGGACCTGTAGTTCTTCGGGATACAGAAGTTCTCCACGCAGATCCAGATGGAGAGAAAACACAGGACCAGGCCTCGCATCCAGGCTCGCCGCATTCTGGCTGTGATCCACACGAAAGCATAACCTGTGAGGACGGCCATTGCGAAGACGACGATCATTCCGATACGTGCTGGGACGCGAATGCCCTGGAACCCGGGCACATGATTGTAGAAGAATATATAGGGTCCATCCCCCAGCACGGCGTCCTTCACCCTGACAATCGGTCCCAGTGAAACCAGGAACGCAACGAACCCGAGAAGAACATAGAAGAACGGGATGTCATGCCTTGTGAATCTTGCCGCCACGGAGCGTGCGACGGCTTTTGCCCGTCGGCTTGTTGCCGTGGCAACAAGTCCCGTCAGAATAGCGAACTGAAGCGGGTTATTCAGACCGGCCAGCCCGACCTTGATACTTCCGATGGAAAACGATAAATCACCGAAGATCCCGATGGCGATGGCACCGCATATGCACGTGGCGAACAAGACAAGGGACACGCGGTGAGCCCAGAGCAGGCCCGCAGGTCTTCGAGATCGTCCGTTATCTGGCGGCTGTTCTCGGGTGTTCCGAAAGAATCTGATCAGCGCTCTTACGAGCAATGCGAGTGCCGCGACAATGCAGACGGATCCTGGAAACAACACGCCTTCCGGTTGGCGGAAGGGCTTTGTCATGTGGCCGAACAGTCTGTTACAAAGGGGGAACGCGAGATAACTTTCCAGTTTAGCGGAATAGACGACGCTTTCATTGATGCTTCTGGTAAATCCCATTTCTCGCTGCACTTGGAAATAGGGGAGAACAGTGGGCAATAGAATGATGCCCACTATGCCTGCTGCAAGGATCAACCTGAGAAGGATGCGGCGGCTTCGCACAGTCGGTATCGACATAAGACCATATGCGGCGTAGAGCGACACTGACATTGCCGTAAACAGAGCGATATAGCTGCTGGACAGGGCCTGTATGACGAAGAATACGCAAAACAGTACAAGATCGGACGTTTTGAACCGGGCAAAGAAGCGATGGAGGAACAGAAAAGTGAACGGAATCCATTGGCATGACAGAATTTGAAGGTGCGGCATCTGCTCGAAGCGGAAGGGGCAGAAAGCGAAGAGGAGCCCGGCAACTACGCCCGCCGAACCGCTGCCCGTGAGTCGGCGGACAAGAAGGAACATTCCAAATCCGCAGAGAATGAAGGAGCCGAGGAAGAGAATGTTATGCGCGAGCACCGGACTTCCACCCGCCAGGAATATCGGCAGAACGAGGAGTGCATTGGCGAACATGTGCTCGGAGTATGCCAGTGTCTTCATGTGAGGATAGAAGATGTTTGTGTCGAAAATGCCGAGTGGGTTGGTCTGCAGGCTATGAACGTCCCATGCGAGAATCCAGGCGTTGAGCAGAGGATCCCCATAGTCGGTGACATACTTGTGCATGCCCGTGATCAGCGGCCAGGTCATAAGGATGGACAGAAGAACAAACAGTCCCAGGGCACAGAGCGTCTTGAGGCGATTGTGCCGGTCGTTAGTCATGGGTCATAATGTTCCGTTGATTGTCTGCGTTGGAATGGTAGATAGAGCACGATGAATGTCGAACAAAGCATTGTTGGGGAAGGCTGAAGGCTGGAAGGCCCAGGTTTTGGGTGTCAGGATCCATTTCTTTGTCGCAAGCTTTGTCGCGAACTTTGTCGATCAGTTACTGCTGAATAGTTCCTCGTTCTTACCAACCTTCTGTAATGAGTTCTGCAGTTTTTCTTCCTGACACCTGAACACTGAGCACCGGCAGTTTCCCCGACACTACACAAAACGGTACTTGAAGATGCACCACAAAGCTCGGCATCCGTCCTTCCAGGTGATCTTCTTTCCTTCGGCGTAGCTGCGACCGTAGTAGGAAATGGGCACTTCGTAGACGCGCCATTTCTTTCGCGCGATTCTTGCGGTCACCTCGATCTCAAAGCCGAACCTGTCCTCCTTCAGGGTAATGGAAGAGAGCACTTCCTTCTTGAACACCTTGTAGCACACTTCCACATCGGTCAGGTTCAGGTTCGTCATCATGTTTGAGAGGTTTGTAATCAGCTTGTTGCCCACAGAATGCCAGAAGAAACAGACGCGGTGCGGGCCGCCACCCAGGAAACGGGAGCCGTATACAACGTCCGCATGACCGTCCAGAATGGGGCCGAGCAGGTGAGGGTAGTCTCTGGGATCATATTCCAGATCGGCGTCCTGGAGCAGCAATACGTCGCCGGTTGCCTTCTCGAAGCCTGTCCGAAGCGCGGCGCCCTTGCCCCGGTTCTTTTCATGCAGGAAGAGCTTACAGTTTGGTCGCGACTCTACAAGCCGGGCAAGAGTGTCCCTGGTGCCGTCGGTTGACCCGTCGTCGACGAGTACAACTTCCTTTTCCATGTCCAGCTGGATTGAGCCAACCTTCTCCACGAGCTCAGTGATTGTAGCGGCTTCATTATAGACTGGTATGATGACGGACAGTTTCATGGCTTACCGGTAGTAACGCAAAGTCCGGCCGCATTCAAGTCTATTCCCGGGGGGAGAACTGATTGTGTGTGAGTATGTGGGTGCGTGAGTGTGTGGGTAACTGATTGGGCATCCGCGGACAGTTCGCTCCGCCCGCTGAGGATGATCCACGTGTCATTCTCACACTCCGACACTCCCATACCCACATACTCACATACAGGCAGTTTCTCCATGGCACCATATTCCACAATTGATGCAACGCTCTGGTTGTGGTTATACTCTGGGTTCTGTGATGTTGGCATGCTAAGGAGTTGAACGAATGACAGAGGAGTTCGACAGGACGGTGATGTCGGTCGTCTGGCCGTGGCGTCGGCGGCAGTCCTCGTCCGCTGATACGAGTGCGAAGGAACTTCTGCGGA
>SPBP01000162.1 GCA_004525935.1 Lentisphaerales bacterium
TGAATACTCGCTCCATATCGTGAACACCGGATACAGTTGGCTCGGTAACAATGACGACCAGATCCGTACCCGATATTGACGCAATAACCGGACATCCTGTGCCGGGAGAACCATCGCCAAGAATCAACCCCATCCTCAAATCTCTTGCTAACGCTCCAGCCTTGCTACGCACTTGTGAAACAAGCTTACCTGAGTTTTCCTCTGCAATACCCAGACATGCGTGCGACATCGGCCCATAGGCCGTGTCGGAAACATACCAGTGGCCCGTCACATTCGGTTCAGTGGTGATTGCCCCCACAGGACAGATAAGAGAACAAAGTCCGCAGCCCTCGCAGGAAAGCCTATCCACCATGTACGTCTTGCCTACAAGATCATTGGCTGGTCCATCAAGATGAATGGCGCTGAAGTGGCAACCTTCGGCACATTTCCCGCAACTGCAACACTTTGCAGGATCAATAGATGACTTCTCGCCACCCACAAACTCGCCCAGCTCCCGCACTGATGGTGCAAGCAACAAGTGCAGGTCAGAGGCGTCTACATCATTGTCGGCGAGAACCTTATTCTCGGACAGCACAGCAAACGAGGCTACTACGGTTGTCTTGCCTGTTCCTCCCTTTCCACTTATGACAGTCACCTCCTTGTGGCTGTCCGCTGATCCCACAGAGAACGTCGAGCTCTTTTCTACTGCGACACTGACAATCGGGACATCAGGCACCTCCGGAACACGACTCCCCTGCAACTTGCAAATATTGTCATATATACACAGGAGGTTTGTTTTCAGCTCCTCATGGTGTTCTACAAGAACGCCTCCTGACGAATATGTTTTCGCATAAGCGCGCTTGAAAGGAATTCTACCGACAATTGGAATACCTGCCGACCGTGCATAATCTGCGATAATGGTGTCCTTGCCATCTGAGCGATTAACGAGAATACCGGTAGGAATCTTCATCTGAAGTGAAAGACCAGCAGCTAGCTTCAGGTCATGTAGCCCGAAAGGGGTTGGCTCCGTAACAAGCACAACAACATCCACCCCATCTATGGCCTTAACCACTGGGCACGCCGTTCCCGGCGACGCATCCAAAATATTGATGGCATCTGAATCAATGCATTCCTTGACCATGCCGACCACTTTGGGCGCCAAAGCTTCCCCAATATTCAGAAGACCATGCGCGAAGAAGAACGGTTTGTTCTCTGCAGCTATCTTTACGATTCCTATGGGCGTCTCTAGCTCCGTCAACGCCCGCTCAGGACACACATATGAACAAGCACCACAGGAATGACATAGTTCGCTGAAGATTAGAAGCTTACCCTTGACCAGTGCCAGCGCATTGGACTTGCACACCTCCACGCACTTACCGCAACCATTGCACTTAGCTGAATTCAACACGGGCTTCAGGGCCGTCACCATCTTCTCCTCAGTGAATGCAGGCTTCACGAACAGATGGTCGTTGGGCTCCTCAACATCACAGTCGAGAAGACGTACCGGCTGATTCCAGCGCGCCAGAGTATACGCCAGATTCACGGCAAATGTCGTTTTTCCAGTGCCACCTTTACCACTTGCTACTGCTATTATCATTTGCAGGCCTCCACACCTTGTAGATGCATACCCACAACTGAAGCCACTCGTTTGCCAAGGTTTCTGGCTGTTGTAAGCCCATCATTATCGTCCTCAATAGCACCAGAGACACTTGCTTCAATTTTGGCCATACTAATCTTCATTACGTTACTGTTTAACTTGAACCCGATATCCCCGGCAATTATCTCGCACTTCACCTTCGTGAGAAACACGATGGTCTTACCAGGTAACTCACTGAGAGACTCGTAGTTCCCTTGCCCTTTTGAGATGATGAGATCGCTATCATCAAACACTCGTCGAAATTCTTCTGAACATCTTTCAAGAAGAACTCCCGGAGCATTATCTCCAGTATCAATCAGATCACATATGCGATCAATGCCGGCAGCTCGCGCGTCTTCCTTTGTGGCGTCATTGAGAATCGGGCCACCGCGAACAGCATAGGTCAGCCTGTCAGCCGGAAGTAGACGCAAGAGAGGCACATCAAAGAAGCACTCCCCGGCATTGTCGCCTATGTAGAGAATGCTCCTTGATTCACCTATCAGGGCACTGAAATCATCCACGCTGTCCCCCATCAGAGGCCGGGCAAGGACATCCTGAATTACCCCCGAAAGGTCTTGATTAGAAACCTCTTTCATTCCATACGCGCCGCAATCAATTATGTTACCAGCTATAGCCAATCGAATCGCAGTTGCTAATGACGTAACCGAACAAGCCATCACACGCGTCATAGCGGGTGCGCTTTCAAGGCAAGCTTTGTTCGCCATCTTCTTTGCAGCAGCATAGAGATCAGGATTTCCTGAGTTTTCGCGAATAAGATCATGTATCTCTATAGCCATAACAATTGGCGGCTCATCAAAGGAGAATTCCCTAATCTTATCCCGAACCACATCGAGGACCTCATCCACATCATGTGCAGACAAGTCTGATATGGCGCAAACATCCTTCGCTTGCCTTTCAAGACAGGACAGACAGGCTTCATAAGTCTTCACACAAATCCTCCGTTACATAACCAACAAGCGGGACTGTCCGATTTCGGAGCGAAAGATCCGAGACAAGGATCAGCCCCGCTGTTGGTATCTTCAGGTCTCTATTCTTTGGTTTCCCCGGCAGCAGATTCCAGCTCCTGAATACGTTGCTGAACATCTTTCAATGCTCCCTGGATTCCTTCAGACTGCGACTTGAGCATTTCCAGCTCCTGGTCGCGAGTTGGCGCTGCATACGGCGCGCCCCAGCATCCCTGACTAAACCCCGCTTGACGACCATAGCCCATTCCTCGGCCACCAGCTCGACCCATGCCTCTGCCTAAACCAGCTTGCCCACGACCGAGGCCTCGACCCGGCACTCCATTTGCATATCCTGGGCTTGCAGAACCCGCGCAGTAACCTGCACCCCGCCCCGTCAAGGGCCCCAGTCCGTTTGGACCTGTTCCATTTCCGTTTGGCATTCTATTTGCCTCCTTCATTTTTTCTCCCGCTCCTTGAGCCAGGGAGAATGTCTCATTTAAACTTCTTAAGCGCTCATCCTGACCAAAGCCGCCGTTCACAATCGGCTCACTATCGTCAAGCTTCAATACGCAGAACCCATTTCCTTGGCCCGTCATAGGGCCATTCCCGCTAGGGCCTGTTCCATCAGATCTTGGCATTTCTACAACCCCTCTTCAGAAAAGCACTCATCACACACTGCCAAAATGTCCATCGACATCAGAATCATCGGCCTTCTTGAGTTCGCCCTTTGCAAAAGCATCTATCGATTCCTTGACTGTCCCCGATGCGCCGGAGAAGACATCTATACCGCCAGCCCTCAATGTGATAAATGCCTTCGGCCCGCAATGACCCGTTATCACTGCACTGGCCCCCAACTCTACAACCTTCTGGCCTGCCTGTATTCCCGCGCCCTGCGCCGCGTTCAGGTTCTGGTGGTTGTCATGCGTTGACCACTCCTCAGTGTCCGTGTCATACAGAATGAAGTAGCGAGCACGCCCGAACCTTTGGTCTACCGGAGACACAAGCGTTTCGCCCAGCGATGTAATAACCAGTTTCATCAATTTCTCCTTTCAGAGTTGCTCACCAACACCCGCGATGGCCTTTGCGTCTGCGCAGGGCCCTGCCGCAACCTTCCTGCGGTCGTGACGACCACATTTGCGGTACCGTCAATTCGCCATTCCGCCATTGTTTCAGCGCTTCGTCCGGTGAGCCAACAGCATTGGGGAAGACCTCAATGCCATATCCCTGCAAAGCTCCGCAGGAGAATCGGTCAACGCCCGCACAGAGCAGTACACTTACGTCGCGTTGCATCAGTTCCTGGCCCCAACCCAAAGCTCGCCAGTTTTGCGTGTTCACTACGTCCTTTCCCTCAATGTTGTTGCTCGGCCCCAAAATCCAAAGGTCAACCCCGGTAAAGCATGGCGACATTCGCTCATTACTGACTGTCAACCCGATATTCATTCGCAAATCATTACTGCAGTTCCTGTGCCAAGTGTGTCGAGATGGTCGTAACAGCTTGATAGGCAAAGGACTGCGGCGGCTGGGGTCTGTCAGGACTAGGGGGGTGCGTGTTGCAGGCTGCAAGACGATAGACCGGATGTCTTGCAATATGCATGGACACAGGATGGCGCGAGCAAAACCGGACGAGAGGGTTACTTGATTCTGTAACGCTTCATCTTGCGATAGAGGGTACTCGGATTGATGCCGAGCCGTCGGGCTGCGGCTGTCCGATTTCCGACGTTATCCCTGAGTGCCTCGCGCATGGCCTTCTTCTCGAGCTCCTTGAGGGATAAGGGCCCTTTCCCTGACTCAGGTCCAATCAGTGTCGCAAGTTCTTTGGGCAGGTGTGTAAACAGGATAACAGGCTCCTTGCAGAGGACAAAAGCATGTTGAAATATGTTCTCCAGTTCTCGGATGTTCCCAGGAAACTCATGCCTCATTAACATGGTCACTACGGAATCATCAACCGCTTCAATATTCTTCCCTGTCTCGGCATTCAGACGATGCCGAAAGTGATCAACGAGAAGAGGAATATCACAGCGCCGCTCCCGCAACGACGGCAACTCCAGTCGGAGAACATTCAGCCTGTAGTATAGGTCTTCTCTGAAGGATCCATCATGTACCTTGTTGAGGAGTCGCTGGTTCGTTGCCGCCAGGATTCTTGCATCACTCAGGACGGCCTCTGTTCCGCCAAGCGGCTCGTATGTTTTCTCCTGAAGAACTCTCAACAGGCGCACTTGCAAGGCAGGAGAGATATCACCGATTTCGTCGAGGAATAGAGTTCCGCCTCTGGCCATGTCGAAACGCCCCGGCTTGTCACGCTTCGCATCGGTGAACGCGCCCTTCTTGTATCCAAACAGCTCGGACTCCAAGAGAGTATCTGGCAGTGATCCGCAATTTACGGCAACGAACGGCTTGTCCTTTCTTGGACCAAGGTTATGTATTGCTCTGGCAAATAGCTCCTTGCCCGTTCCGCTTTCACCTTCAATCAAGACGCTGACGTTGGATTCTGCTATGTCCGGTAGAATCGCAAACAACTCGTGCATCTTGGGATGGCGGCTAACAATATCCTGGAAAGTGTAAGACTTCTTGATTTCCTTGCGCAGCTCTTCTTCCGCGGTCAAATCGCGAAATGTCTCAACACCGCCAATGATGTTCCCCTTTGCATCGCGCAAACTGGCTGCGCTGATGCTCACCAGTAATGAGCGCCCGTTCCTATCAAGAATCGTGACCGACCTGTTGACGATCTCCTTTTCTGTCTGTCTCACCTCGTCAAGAGTGCATGCAGATCCGCAGTGAGGAGTTTTGAATACATCATAACAAAATTGACCGATTGCTTCTTTTGCGGTGAACCCCGTGATTCGTTCCGCAGCTTGATTGAAAAAGGTGATGCGCTTCTCACAATCAACGGTGAACACGCCATCGGCAACACAGTTTAGAATAGTGTGGAGATGTCCCGTACTGCTGTGCGTTGCTGGCTGTTTCGGAGAGTTCTTACTCATACTGAGCTCATACTATTGCAACTTGCAATGTGTGTCAAATTGCAATAGGGCATGCAATCTCAATGCGACGGTTGGCCGACACGCGACCAGTGCGTTCGTCAGTATTCATATGCCGTCAGGTCAAAATAGTCAGCCGTGATCTGACGGCCCTGGTCTTGGCACAATTCTGAGTGATTCGAGGCGTGTTGCGGACGCTGGCACCGGAAATCTCGTCCGCGGAATCCCGTTGAAAGACGACGTGCGCAGATTCCGGGCACACTTCGCCCGTCGGCACA
>SPBP01000455.1 GCA_004525935.1 Lentisphaerales bacterium
CATTTCCTGTACATTTCGGCCGGTTTAGATGAAAACATCAAGAAAATACAGGGAAGTGCTCAGGGATGCCCGTCGGATCGTCGTGAAGATCGGGACGCGCGTGCTGGTGCAGAAGAACGGTCGGCAGGAAAAGCAGCGCATTCGCGCGCTTGTGAGGGATATAGCGGGGCTTCGTAGGGGGGGCCGCGAGGTAGTGATTGTCACCTCGGGTGCAATTGGGGCGGGCATGGAGGCGCTTGGCATTACCACCCGCCCGAAAGAACTCCACGACCTGCAGATGGCCGCCGCCGTCGGACAATGCCGGCTTATGGCAAGGTATGATGAGCTGTTCCAGAAAGAACGCTGCAGCGTTGGCCAGGTCCTGCTGACACACGACAATTTCAGGCACAAAGTGCGTATAGCTAATATGCGGCGTACGCTCGAAAGCCTTTTGAGGAAGAATGTAATACCGATAATCAACGAAAATGACGTCGTATCGAGCGAGGAGATCCGCGCAGATATGGCCTTCGGTGACAATGATATGCTCTCCGCTCTCGTTGTGAAACTCATTCGTGCCGATGTTCTCATTATCCTGACCACCGTTGACGGCGTACTCGCTGACCAGAACGGAAAGAGAAGCAGAATACGCTGCATTGAATCCATAACCCGCAACACATTCAAACTGGTCAGCAGTTCGAAGGACCCCCTTTCCCGTGGGGGGATGATGACAAAGTTGAAGGCGGCGCAGGCGGTCTCGAGAGCCGGGTCAGCGGTCGTGATTGCCGATGGACGCAGAGCGGGAATGATCTCAAGAATAGTTGGAGGAGATGACGTCGGCACGTTCGTGTTGCCGTCTGGCTGATGGCCTTGATGCGCCCATTCGGAGGCAGTCCTGGATCGCAGCATATGGATGCTCCGTAATCGATGGCGGTCAGGGGACGAAAGGATTGTGATGGACTTGCACAGTGAAATGATGGCTATAGGCAACCGCGCGGTTGTCGCGGCTCGTAAACTGGCGGGACTTGCCGTTCAGAAGAAGAACAGGATTCTTTGTGCAATGGCGGACGCTCTCGAAGAACGCGGGGACCGTGTGCTTGAGGCGAACAATCGTGACATGGATGCTGCAAGAAATGCCGGGCTGTCCGGCGCGATGCTGGATAGGCTCGAGCTTAACAGCTCGCGAGTTGAGGCCATGGCAAATGACCTGAGGGCTGTCTCCAAGCTCAAAGATCCTGTGGGCAAGGAGATCAGTCACTGGATCCGGCCCAGCGGCCTGGTGATCAGGAAGGTCCGCGTGCCTATCGGAGTCATCGCGGTCATATATGAGTCACGTCCAAATGTGACAGCTGATGCCGCAGGCCTATGTTTCAAGACGTCAAACGCGGTCATTCTGAGGGGGGGCAAGGAATCGATCCAGTCCAACAAGGAGATAGTCGACGCGCTTCAGGCGGGTGGCGCCAAGAAGGGGTTGCCGGATGATTCGGTGCAACTCATCACGACTTCAGACCGCGATGCCGTTAGGGAACTCGTGCAATTGGAGGACTGTGTTAACCTCGCAATTCCCCGTGGTGGCGAGGCTCTGATAAGGGCCGTGATGGAGCATGCTCGTGTGCCCGTGATAAAGCACTACAAGGGCATATGCCACACCTATGTCGACAAGAGCGCCGATCCTGCAATGGCTCTTCGAATATCGGAGAACGCCAAGTGCGAGAGACCGGCTGTCTGCAACGCGATGGAGACAGTATTGGTCCATCGCGATGTGGCACAGTCGTTTCTCCCGGAGCTTGCCAGGCAGCTTGGCGCAAGGGGAGTTGAATTCCGCGCCGACGAGAAGGCCAGAGCAATAGTTCCCGAAATGAAGCCGGCCACAGAGGAGGACTGGTCCACCGAATATCTCGCCCTGATCCTCTCAGTGAAAGTCGTTGAGTCAATTGAAGAGGCAATCGAACATATCACAAAGTATGGCTCGAAACACTCCGATGCGATCATTACCCAGGACGAAGCTGCGGCAACGGTGTTCTTCAATGAGATCGATTCGGCGACAGTCTACTGGAATGCATCGACCCGGTTCACCGATGGCGGAGAATTCGGGATGGGTGCCGAAATTGGGATCAGCACCGATAAATTGCATGCGCGTGGCCCGATGGGTCTGGAAGAACTCACCACCTACAAGTACCTGATTACCGGATCCGGCCAGGTACGGGACTAGCAGACTGTCGCACTTTGGCGCTCCGCCAAAGTCCGACAGTCTGCTAGTATGTTTTGCTTCGCAAAACGCTGTTTA
>SPBP01000230.1 GCA_004525935.1 Lentisphaerales bacterium
CATTCATCGGGGTTCAATCTCGGGAAGTCATCAAGATCCGGCGCATACGAGACCTCGGCGGTTCGGCTTGGCGAAACATAGACAAGCTGGTTCTGAAGACGTCGTCCCATCAGCGGGTAAAGGAACCAGTTGTGGCCGCGCATACCCCAGCCGGCCGTTACTGCAATTGTGAAAGGTTCATCCGGCATGTCCACCTTGCGCCAGGCAACCCTGGCAGCTCTCCGTGCAACCCAATGGAGATCAGTTGCATGGCAGAACCGGTCCTGCCGCGTTGTGTCTCGATAGGTCTGTATAAACGGCACAGCCACGATAATCAGCAAGATCAGAAACAGTGCAACCTGCCACGCCTTAGGCCTGAAGTGCGATAGAATCAGGGCAAAAGCAGAAATGGCACCCACCACTCCGAGCAACCATGCAGCGTGGGTCAGCTTGGCGAGATGACTGTCCACGATGAAGGGATTAGTCAGAGTAACGTGCCACACCAGCAGGGCGCATCCGATGGAGGTGAATACCAGGCGCATTCGACCGAGTCGGCTGAGTCCATATGCGCACGCAACAAGCATCAAAGAGTAAGACAACATCAGGTACCGGCATGTGATGAGTGGCCAGCCGACCCGGGCCGATCGCATGCCTTCCCCGAAGAACTGCAGGAACTCGGACGCGATAATTGCGAGCAGTAGAAGCCAGAGCCAGCGATTGCGACTTCTTGCCGCGGCGATCAGTGCTGCGAAGGCCCCGGCGGCGGCAACAAAGAGCGCGGGTCCATAGGTCAACGGCGGCGTCTCGGCAAACACGCACAGTCGGAGCAGGAAAGCCAGAGGTGCCAGATATCCGATAGACTTAGCGGGAGCGTCCAGGCTAGAGAGGGTAGCCTGCAGCACGGGGGATCCGGTCAGGATCGTTGTTTTCCCCACCACCAGAGAGAATGGGTAGAAAGGAGACCCCATCAACACCCAGTTGCGAACATACCAGGTGGCCATGCAGGCGCCACCGATGAGACAGACGCCGGCGAGAATACCGACAATTGTTCGTATTGGTTTGCGCCTGCCGAGCATGACGCCGAAGGTAACCAGGGCTGCCAGCGCCATCACTTGCAGACTGATCAGCTTGGTTCCCGCCGCCAGGCCAAAGCCGATAAATGCCAGGATTGCCTCGCGTCCCCGCGGTTTGCGACAGAAACGCACCAGGAAGAACACGCCGGCGAGTACTTCTGCGAGCACCTGGACATCCACGTACTGTGTTGTGACGTAAGCGAAGAAGGGCGGCGCAGAGATGGTCAGTCCGGCAGCGAGCAGCGCAGCGGATCGATCAACATCCAGCTCACGACCGAGGGCATAAACCGACAAGGCTCCCAGGAACAGGAAGGGCATATTTCCAACATTCACGAGCAGGTCGGTGGAGAATGGCAGCATCAGCCAGCTGAACACAGCCTCGCCGTTGTGCTGGAAGAAGTTATAGTAGTGGCATGCATCCGTTCCCGGCAACGGAGCATAACCGCCATGTTGAACCCAGAGCCCGGCCAGAGGCATATGATATGTGAACGAGTCCCAGGCCAAAGGCGGCAGCATCAGTCCACGCACCACCTGGAAAAGCACTGCGAACAGGACCACGCACCACATTCCGCAGGAAGGCCCCGTGGCCTGATCCGCCACGAAACTCCGTATGTGTTGGTAATCTCTCCCCGGACTTCCGCCGTACCCTCGACACAAGCGCCAGGCGATGCCGGCCACTATGAGTGAGACGCCAACCATTGCGGGGCGATTGAACGTGTGAGTGACAAGCAGGACTGTACTCACCACGACGACGAGCCATGCCGACAGGAGTCCGAAAGCGGCAAACTTCACGGACGTGCGTTCATTTGGGAAGAGACGGGCTGCAACAAGGTAGGCGGCATAGAGAAGGGCCCCGTTAGCAGCAATCGTGACACAGGCGCCGAGCAGGGAGGGCCAGAGCATTTCCGGAAGCGCCTTAAGCAGATTCATCATCGTGTTGTCTTTCGCCTGTCAGCTTGCCTTTGTTCCGGGCGCGGAGGGCCGAGCTACAACCAGCATCTTCGTTCCCGGATTGATATAGATGTTCGCATCGAGGAGCCAGCGAGGCCAGATCAACCAGCGCAACAACGCGGCCAGTGGCCGGGAGACAAGGGCAAAACGGGTCAGCAGGAAGTCCAAGGCGAATGTGTGCCCGATTGATGACACGCTTTCTACGGTGAATCCGCACTCAGCAAGGACAGACTTCATGCTTCGACGAGTGAAGAAGAACAGGTGCTCGCGGATTCGTCTAAAGTCCTCCAATCGACTTCCAAGAGCCCGGGAAACGAAGCTGCCGGAATCCATGGTTATCAACAGAAGAACACCGTTATCCGCGATGATGCTACGGATTCGTTTGAGGTCGGCGAATGGGTCGTAGAGGTGTTCGACGACATCCATCAAAGAGACCACGTCGTACTTCTTGTCGAGTTCCATGTCGGCCACCGTGGCACAGCGAACGGGGTAAGTGTATTTGGACTGCATGTATTGGACTGCATGCGGGTTGAACTCGATGCCCTCGACAGCGAAGCCCTGGTCAAAAGCCACATCCAGCAGGTAGCCCAGTCCGCAGCCCACGTCCAGCCAGCGTGGGGAAGCGGGCGAACGGGTTGCTTCATTCGTTGCGAGACGATCACGGATATCGCTTACAATTCGTGAATAGCCATACTGTTTATTGATCCGCTCAGCGATGTAGTCAACGTATCCGTAAAGATGCGATTGGTCTGAACTGAGGAACTGTTTATTCACGAAGTAGCGATCGTCGTAGACGTTTGAGAGGGCGTCAACAGAGGGCTTCGGATGGAGGAACATCAAATCGCAGCCTGAGCATTGATGAATGGCACACGTCTCGAACTTGTATTTCCTTGATGATTTCGGACGCATGCAGAAGGGGCATGATGGCATGTCAGTCATCCGCTTGTCTCCTCGTTATAGTCACCAGAAGAGAGAGCCCTGCAGGCGGTGGAGCAAAGCGTTCAATACGAGCCAGCATCGGAACAATCCTGTCAAACGCGTGGACCTGTCCTGCAACGAGGTGTCCTCTGCGCAGCAGTTTATAGTTCCAGATCCATGCGAAGATGCCCAGCATGTTGAAGTAGCGACAGTTGCTCAACACGCTTCCCGTCCTCTCGCAAATCGTACGGACTCGAGCCTTGTTATATCGGTGACAGTGTCCGTAGTTACGATCAATCGTGGCAAAAAGGCTGTTGAATGCCGGCACGATCAACACCAGCCTGCCATCTGGGGACAGGCACTCCGTCATCATTCGCACCGCTTCAAGATCTTCCTCGACATGTTCCAGGACATTGAGGCACACGATTGTGTCTGGCTGGAACGCGACTACGGCACTTCGCTGCTCGGGATCCCAGGTTCCCAGTTCCAGCCTCTCAATGCGTGCAAGGCTCGAGCCAAACCGCTCCTTCAGCCGGGCCAGGTAGTAGTCCTCACAGTCCGTACCCCAGACCTCGCCATGCTCAAGAAGGTACTGCGTGTAGTTGCCTATACCTGAGCCGATTTCGAGGATTCGCGAGCCAAGATACGGACGTATCAACCCGTAGATCCATTGTTGATAGTTTGCACTGTTGCTCAGAAGTTCCAGGTCTCTCTGGACCTGGATGGAACGCGTTTCGTGTCGAATAGACTCTGCGGCCGGGAGGTCGTCTGGGCAGAGGCTGATAGGCATTTAGACTTCTCCACGCATGGCTGTTTTGGGATGCACCACGACAAACCCCGCTTCGTTGAAGAAAGCTATCGGTCGGACAGAAAGGAGTCAAGGGTGAACAGGCTACGTTTGAGTTACGACAACTTATGCGATCAGCTCAGCATGCTGTCGCCAGATTCGGGGCCAGGCATGTTGTTCGGCGCTCTTGCGAGCCGCCCGACCCAGTCTTTGGCGCAGCGTTGGATCTGCGGCGAGCGATAGAAGGGCCTTCTTGAGTGAACCGGGATCAGCCGGCGGCACGACAAGAGCGTTCACTCCCTCTTCGGCTATTCCCGATCCCGCGGTGGCTGTAACAATGACTGCCACTCCGGCAGCCATAGCTTCAAGCATGGCCAGGGAACGACCTTCCTGAAGTGACGGCAGGACAAAGATGTCCGCACTTGCGAGCTTTGCGGCCAGGGCTTCTCGTTCCACGAGACCACGTAGAGCGACCAGCTCCGAAACGCCCGCATCGTCTATTGCCCGCCGCAGAAAGGGTTCAAATGGGCCCTGGCCGTATATGTCGATTCTGAATCCGGCTCGTTCGGGATCGGACATTCCGGCAAGAGCGGCAACAAGATGCTGCAGCCCTTTTCTTTCTATCAACTGTGCGGTTACTGCAATCGTGAGTGGCGCCGTTGCCGAGCGAGCAGCCTCTGCACTCGGCTTGAAGAGTTTGGTATCAACGCCGTTCGCGATCGCTCCGATTGTTCCTCCGGGCCAGGACCTTAGCGCAAGATCGCGCAATTCGGGACTGACGGCTGCCACATGATTCGCCTGTCTCCAGATTCGGCGCAGGAGCGGAGTGACCAGGGGATAAACCAATCCGAACCGGCTGTGCTGATAGCCGGGCACATCTGATCCCTGGAGTATCACGGTGTAAGGCAGACTACGCCGGCGGTGTGCATAGAATGCGATATAGCCCGCCGGAATTGCGCAGTTGGCGAGCACGTAATCCGGCCTCTCGTCGTCTATC
>SPBP01000160.1 GCA_004525935.1 Lentisphaerales bacterium
CTATGAAAGAATGAGAGCGAATATCCAATATCCAACACTCAAATCCAATGACCAAGGAGACAGCATTCTGCTTCCCAACCTTGAAAGTTGGACATTCCGTGTTGGCATGAAAGATTGGATCGATCAAGTGGGTCGTCTAAGCGTAACCGAGAAGTCTCAGCACTGCTCTCGATACGTAGCCCACATCGAGCCGCGCTCCACATCCTACCGGCCTGAGAGAGAAGAACAGGCGCAGAAGGCAAATGCCGGATGGTCCGCCTTCCAATAATCCCCTACTTCCCGGGTCGACCGCAGTCGGAGGAATCGCCCCGCAGTTTCTTCAGCCCATGCTCAAGCGCAGACAGCACGGCATCAATGTTTTCAAGCTCTATCGGGGATGGTAAGGCCCGGGAGCCACTTGCGATACACAGCCCATGCGTGCTCGCATCGAACGAGCGGAGAGACATTGCAGGAAGCGACGCCTAATTGTGTTTATGGGATCAGCGGTTCGTGTTTAAGTGTGTGCTGATCATATGACCCGATATGGAAAGACTGGCGTACCAGAGGGACACGTTGAGCGGAACTCCTCAAGAACAGGGATCTTCAGTGAGTAAGATTAAAGTAGCGATAGTATCTGTGGTCATCATCATTATGGCCGGGCTATTCGGCACAAGAGCATACAACGGCCGCGGGCTCCATATCGAAAAGCAGACCCGCTTCATGATGGATACGTACGTAACGATATCTGTTGTCGGGCCTGCAAAAGCTGCCTCCGCGGCCATCAATCTGGCTCTAGACCGCATGCAGCAGATAGATGTGAAGTTCAATCTGCTCAATCCCGACAGTCCCGTCTATGCATTCAATAATGTCGGAACTCCCATCACGGACCCCGAGATAGTGTCGCTTGTTCAGACCGGCCTGGACGTCAGCAGGAAGAGCGAGGGGGCTTTTGATATGACCGTTGCCCCGTTGGCCGAGCTCTGGGGATTCTACAGCAAGTCTTACCGTGTCCCTGAAGCCGGAGAAATAGCTGGTTGCCTGGGGGCTGTAGGATTCCGTCACCTTTCGCTCAGCGACGGTAGCCTCTCGAAAGACAATCCTGCGGTAAAGATTGACCTCGGTGGGATTGCCAAGGGGTATGCACTCGCCGAGGCGGTCAGGATCCTGAAAGAGCATAAGGTGTCGTCGGCTTTAGTTGATTGCGGAGGCGACATTTATGCCCTGGGCAAGAAAGGCAAGCAGCTCTGGAAGGTGGGTATCAGGGATCCGCGGGGGGAAGACATCATCGGGTATGTCGAGGTTGAGGATCTTGCGGTTATGGGCTCAGGTGATTACGAACGGTTCTTCATGCAGGATGGCAAGCGGTATCATCACATCTTCGATCCTGCAACAGGCTATCCCACCGAGGGGGTTGTCGGCGGCGTGTTAATCCATCCCGATCCGATAATTGCACAGGCGTGGGGGAAGATACCTTTTGTCATGGGGTCGGAGATGGGATTGAAGACGATGGAAAGCATCGAGCGAATGGAAGTTTTCATCGTTACCAGTTCGGGAGAGAAACTTTATTCCTCCCGATCAGGACAGCCGACGCGCGTTGTTTTGAAAGAGCAATGAGAAGATATCGTTTTTATGGTCTACTCCAGCCTTGTAGCGAGGTGGAAGAATAACGACTGCTCTGGGCCGGACGGCGAGTAGTCAACGGCCTGGCCGGCGGCAACGATATCAGACATGCCCGCCACCGGGTCCCAGGTTTCGGGTGACGTGCCCATCTCTTCGATTTCGCGCAGTGTGAAGTAGCGTGTCTTCCAGGTATAACCAGTTCCTGAAGCAGCACTCGCCGAGAACGACACGTTGACGAGCCCGCCGGTTGTGTTGATGCTCAGGAGGAGCCGCGAGTCTGGATTACCCGGATGTGTACCGGCAATGTATTCCTGCATATTGGTCAGACCATCCGAGTCGGGATCCGCTTCTGCATTCAGGTTCGTATTACCGAGGAACACGCCCTCCCAGCTATCCGGAAGCTCATCGGAATCGGCGTCGAGCGCATCCGGATTCCAGTCATACGCCCCGAGATCCTGTGCATCCAGCGTGCGGCGCGTGGTTGAACCCGGGTCGGGCGTGAATTCAAGCAGACCGTGGCCGCGCAACGATGCGGGCAGCTCATTGTCCGGTACTGCAACCGCCTGGTCCACGATGCCGGCGAAACTTTCGCCCGGCCTGTAATCACCGGCGGACGCGTTGAGAAACGTTGGGGCCTGTCCGGCGGAGCCTGTGGTGACACTCGAGAACACACCATCGCCCGGTGTGGAGAAGCCGCTGGATATCCACATGTTGCTACCCGCCGAATTTGTTGTCGATGCCCCGTTTCTCGTGGCCGAGACCAGCGCCTGGCCGGAAGTCGACTTTGTGGGATCGACCACAACGCTGTTCCGAAACAAAACACGGGCACGCAGCGAGCTCAGATCAACCACCGGTGAGATGAACGGCGTAAGTATGATCGAATCGAGAACATGGAGCGTACCGTTATGGTCGCTTGATCCGTCCTGGCCGAAGTGAATCACGTTCTTGTTCCCCGGGCATGCCGGATCCTTCACCACCACGCAACCCCGGATCATCGCATGACTTCCGGTGACGGCAGTATTCTCCGTGTCATCTACCAGGTCGAACTCGCGGTTGTTACTGTCGTGTATGTAACAACCTTCTACGATGGTGATATGGGCTCGGCTCTTGATATTGTGGCCGGTGGTCGAGGAGTAGACGTTGCAGCCGCGCACGGTGACATCGCTGCCGCCCAGGTAGAAGTTGTGGTTATAGCCCGGGTCCGCGACGTTTCCGTTGTCGTGCACGAGGCAATTCTCGATCAGCTGGTTCGTCGCAGTATTCCCCGAAACGCTGCCATTCGACATGAAGCCCATGTCGTTATGGTGCACGTGACAGTTGCGGATTGCGATATTGTTGGCCTGGTTGATCCTGAAGCCGGCCCCGTTATAACTGTCGTTCCGGCATTCCTTGATTTCGAAGTTCTCAACAGCGGAGTCATCGGAGCCCGGGTTGAACTGGAACATTGCCCTGGGCACCGAACCGGCGCCCGTGTAGTTGTAGCCCTGACCGCTCAGCAGCACCCGGCTACCCGCCCCTGCGACACCACGAATAGTGATATACCGCTTGGTCATATAGAGAGCCACCTGGTCATACGGAGCGCCACCCGCCTGCGGATAGACAAGGATCACGCTGCCAGTCGCAGCAGCGGAGTAGGCGTCCTCAATCCGGGAATAGCTCTTGCCGGGCCCGACTTCGAGGTCCGCTGCATGGATACTTGAAGCCAGAAACATGACCACGCCGAGTCCGATTAACGCCGATGTTCGGATGTAGCGCACCGTTATGCCCCTCCTATATGGTTTGTGAGCCGCAGCGTGTTATTCTACCGGGACTCGAAGGCTATGGGAAGATCTCTTGAATAATGGTCAAAGGGTTCAGGGTTCAGGGTTCAGGAAGAAGCCTCTGGTGGAAAGAACGCGAAGTGTGGGTGTGGGAAGTGAGAGAAACTACCTCCCGCAGAGGCGCAGAGGTGCAGAGAGCGCAGGGAACCGCCCGTGAGTGAGGGGGGGCTGATTGAATATCCAGGGCCCAATCCTGAAGCCTGGACCCACACACGTGTAGTTCTTACTGTTCCGCACCGTGCCTGTCCGCCACTGTGTCCGTCGGCTGACGGGCCCTGGTGCGGGGCCAAATCCGCAATATGAGCTGCCGGTCAATCTACCCGACCGAACAACCCGAAGGCCCGCCAAACAAAGAACTACCAGCAAACTCGTCCCATTGAGGCCTTGCGCTATCCACACAGCCAAGGCATTATCTGCCCGCCTCAGGGCAGACAGGGGAATGACATGGCAAGAACAACACCGCTGGCAAGGATCAGAAACATCGGCATCATGGCTCACATCGATGCCGGCAAGACCACTGTGAGCGAACGCATCCTGTTCTACACAGGTAAAACCCACAAACTCGGCGAGGTCCACGACGGCAAGGCTGTCATGGACTGGATGGACCAGGAGCAGGAGCGCGGCATCACAATCACATCGGCCGCCACGACGACAACCTGGCGCGACCATCGCGTAACACTCATCGATACGCCGGGCCACGTGGATTTCACCGCCGAGGTCGAACGGAGTCTCCGCATACTCGATGGCGCCGTGGCTTTGTTCTGTGCCGTCGGCGGGGTCCAGCCGCAGACCGAACAGGTATGGCGCCAGAGTGAGAAATACAGTGTTCCCAAAGTCGCGTTCGTCAACAAGATGGATCGGGTCGGCGCCGACTTCTTCGAGGTGGTCTGCGATATTCAGTCGACACTCGGTGGCAACGCGGTACCCATGGTGATTCCAATCGGGAAAGAAGGCGATTTTAACGGGGTCATCGATCTCCTGAGCATGCGTGCGGTCTATTATGACGACAAGGACAAGGGCACAAGCTATGAGGAGGTGGATATACCCGCCGATATGCTCGAGGAGGCACGTAAATGGCGCAGCAACCTGGTAGAGAAGAGCGCCGAACAGGACGACGTTCTCATGGAAAGCTTCCTGGAATCGGACAGCGTGACGATAGAAGAGCTTCTCAAGAGCGTGCGCAAGGCCACTATTGACCGCAGAATCGTACCCGTCTACTGCGGATCTGCATTCAAGAACAAAGGCATCCAGCGGTTGCTGGACGGCATTGTCAACTTCCTGCCTTCACCGGCGGACGCACCGCTGATTATCCATGCTCAGAACGAGCAGGAATCCCGGGTTCACTCGGACGACGAACCATTTGCAGGGCTGGCTTTCAAGATCGTGTCGGATCGCCACATGGGCAAGCTCACCTACGTACGCATCTATTCCGGCACTCTATTGGCCGGGGCCACAGTACTGAACAGTTCCCAGAATCGCGAGCAACGCGTGGGCCGGATCATAAGGATGCATGCAAATCGGCAGGAAGCGATCCCGGAAGCCGCATGTGGCGACATCGTTGCGCTGGTGGGTCTCACGAGCCCGAGAACAGGGGACACCTTGTGTGACCCGTTGAACCCGATTGTGCTCGAAAGCATAGAGTTCCCGGCGCCGGTAATATCAGTCAGCGTTAAGCCGAACACGCGTGGAGACAGCGACAAGATGTCCACGGCCCTTCATCATCTTGCCGACGAAGATCCCACTTTCGTCGTTTCGTATGATCAGGAGACCAGCGAGACCATTTTGTCGGGCATGGGAGAGTTACATCTCGAAGTTCTTGTCGAACGGCTTCGGCGTGAGCATGGCGTCTCTGCAACGGTCGGCCGACCCGAGGTGGCCTACCGTGAGACCGGTGCAGCCGGCGCGGAAGGATCGTACAAGCATGTCAAACAGACCGGCGGACGCGGTCAGTATGCACATGTCGAGATGCGGCTGGAGCCGACTGGCCCGGGGCGCGGCTTCTCGTTTGTCAACGAGATCAAGGGCGGGCATATTCCGACGGAGTACATACCCTCGGTCGAACGCGGCGTGATCAAGGCGATGCTAAGCGGGCCATTCGCAGGATACCCGGTTGTGGATATGCAGGTTGCACTCGTCGACGGCTCTTACCACGAGGTGGACTCAAGTGAATATGCCTTCATTGAGGCCGGACGCGCATGTTTCCGGCAACTGTTCCTCAAGTGCAACCCTCAACTGCTGGAACCGCTCATGTCGGTGGAAGCCATCACGCCGGAAGAACACATGGGCGCCGTGTCGGGATCCATCTGTTCTAGGCGTGGTCGCATCGACTCGATGGATGAGCAGGGCGGGAGCTGGGTTGTCCGCGGCATGGTTCCGCTGAGCGAGATGTTCGGCTATTCGAGTGCAGTGCGTACACTTACGCAGGGCCGTGGCACTTTCACGATGCACTTCGAGCATTACGAGGTTGTGCCGTTCTC
>SPBP01000223.1 GCA_004525935.1 Lentisphaerales bacterium
AGGTTCACGTTGACGCGTTTGCCCAGGGGGAAAAGGTCCTCCTGATCGACGACCTGCTCGCCACCGGCGGTACGGCCGCGGCAGCTGCCTCGCTGATCGAGAAGGCAGGCGGCAAGGTGGCCGGGGTGGAGTTCCTGGTTGAACTCGCGTTCCTCGACGGCCGCAAAAAGCTGTCCGCATACCCGGTTTTTGCAGCAATTGTCTATTGATCGCTGCCCATCAAAACTGTCAGCCGAATACCGATTATCCGGCTGCGACCCCGCGCACGGGCTGCATGGAAGCCGAAACGGCATTTGCCGCTTGTCCGTTGGAAAGAATTCCACTTGACATAAGCCCCGTCGAAATCCATAATTATGGGCAACTGAGGGGTTCTACCATGACAGAGAATCGCAACAGATCGTCCAATACGGCTGCTGGGTTTACACTTGTCGAACTTTTGTCTGTAATGACCATCATATGCATACTCGTGGCCCTCGTCGTGGGTATGGCTGAGTATGCCAAGCGTACGGCTATGAAGGCCCGGACCGTGGCGGAGATTCAGAAGATGCAGAGCGCCCTGCAGGAGTACAAGCTGGCTGTTGGGTCATATCCCACTAACCTGACACCACTTATAACTTCTCAGAATGCTGATGTGGCCAGGTTCATGCAGGGCCTGGACCTGCTGGATCCATGGCTCAATCCGTATCATTTCACCAAAGTCTCTGCCGAAACCTATACTCTTTATTCCACCGGGCCGGACCTGGCTGAAGATGCAGACGATATCCAAGGAAGGTGACGCAATGAAAACAATCGCCGTCAGCAGCGCCGCTTCGCGACAGAACAAAGGGTTTACACTTATTGAGCTTCTGGTGGTCATTGTGATCATGGCGATACTGTCTTCCCTGATTCTGGCCGCCGTTTCCGCTGCAAGACGGTACGCGGATCTTACAAGGTCAAGAGCGGAAGTCCAAGCTATCAAAACGGCATGGACGGCATACCAGCACGAATACCAGCGATGGCCCGCAGTCCCCGGCAATGATCAGCCCGAGTACATCAAGGTCAAGATTGGCGGAAACATAGCAAGAACACTCCAGGGAGAGGATCTTGACAACAACAACCCTCGCAAGGTCAATCTTGTAACTTTCCAGCGCTTGACGCCGGCCGGCGACCCTATCAACTCGTGGTACGCCGTTAGCGCCGGGACCTGGCCGGATGAGGCGTATTATTACTGCACGTTTGATGTTCACTATAACCACATCGTTGACGGCACGGGCGACGAAAACGAGCCGCCAAAGGACAGTGTGCGACAGGATGTTATCGTCTGGACTATCAATCCCAACTATCCCGTCGGCGAACGGAGAAGACTCGTGGCGAGCTGGCAATGAAGCAACTATCCAAAAAACATAATACGGGCTTCACTCTGGTTGAAATTCTGGCGGTAATGATGATCATCGCCATGTTGTTTTGTCTTCTGATGCCTGCGATCACCGCAGTCCGGCGCGCCGCAATGCGTGCCGAGGCAGGGGCAAGGGCGAGCGATCTCGTCAGCGCGATAAAACAGTACAGGAACGTTTACGGCAAGTGGCCGGCGCAGACACAGGGGACCGCGGACACAACGTATTACGGTGCAGAGCAACGTGATGTGATCTATTCAATAACGAACAACCCCAAAGACCATATGTTTGTCCAGATCGCTGAACAGTGCCTTGAAAACGGAGTGTATCTTGATCCGTGGCGCAGACCGTATGTCGTTGTGATGGACGAAAACAGCGATGGTTTGTTGAATCTGGACTGCCCGACAAGTGCGGTTCCCTGCTCTATGGTTGTAACGGCAAGAGTCGCAGTCATGTCTTGGGGGTACTCCCTCACAGACCCCAGCAAGAGGATACTCTCATGGGCTCAATGATTCTTCAGCGCAGACAAACGGGCCGCAAGTCAGGCGAAGCGGGTTTCACGCTCATTGAACTGATGGCGGTTATGGTCATTATGGCAATCATGATGACACTTGCAGTAGTCGCATGGATCGATATCGGACGAGGGGCGGCGATGCGAAGCGCGGTGTCGGACGTTCAGTCGGGTCTCGAGGCCTCGCGGCAGTACGCGGTAACACGTCGCGTACACACAACGTTCTCCTATTTCAACACCGGGAACCCGGAACGCGGGACTTTCACGGCAAGAACAAACGGTGTCCTCGTGGGTATGACCAACTATCTTGAAAACGGTGTTGTTTTCACGAATCCTTCATCGGGTACGCTTGTATACAAGTTTGACGGAAGGTGTTCGGGAATTGAACCAAGAAACATAACAATTGTCGAACGTGACCGCGGGGAAAACTCGTTCACGAACGTCTTGACGGTGTTCCCGCTTACGGGACGCTGCAAGGTTCTCAGCAACTGACAGTGGCACAGGAGGCTCTGCAATGAGTGAAAAGGCAATGCTGTTTGCGCGGAAACTGACGCGCCGCGCGAAAAGACATGCCGAGGAAGAAGGCTTCACCCTCGTGGAGCTTGCCCTCGCGATAATTGTGGTTGCCATCGGCGTACTTGCCGTTGCCGCACTTATAAGCGCCGGGCTTGACTTAAGCGCCAAGGCCATCGCCGATACGCAGTCGGCCATATTCGCCGACAGCCTCTTCAATGTTCTGCGCTGCAAGTCCCTTACTGAAGCAGAACAGAGCACGGGTGACGTGGACAAGTTCGTCGAGTTCTGGATACGCCTGAGGAATAACCAAACCTCAGTCACCGTTGTTGCCGATGAGGCATGGGGCACTGTCTGTACCGAGAGCATAGGCGGCGTCGGGCCCGTGAATAACGTGCTCGTAGCCTCCGCCGGCCCGCACACTCTCATCTACAGGCACGAAGACGATACAAACCTGGTGAGCCATGTACTTCGATACGACTTGGACGTCGACCTGCTCTACGGCGACACCGTGCAGTGGTCAAATCGCGCAATGTGCACGCTGCGTGTGTGGGAAGGTGAATTTGGCTCCACCGCCGATGACAACGCGATCATGTTCTACTCTGAATTCGTCAATCCGGGCGACCTGTGAGGATTCAAACGATGAATAATGGAATAATGCATGTGTTCCGCAAGTTGTTTGGCCGCAAACGGATGCCGGCCCCCGCCGGAATGCGTCGCGTCCGGCGCAACGTGAAAGCTTCGGCCGAAGCTTTCACGCTCGTCGAGCTGCTGTGCGCGATGGCAATTCTTATGGTCATCGTTCTGCTGATGAGCATGATCTTCGAGGACACCGAACGGGCCTGGGCGCTCGGCACCGGTCGCGCGGAGAACAACATGTCGGGACGCGCAGCCCTCAACCTGCTGGCGCACGACCTGCAATACGGAGTGGCCGACGATCTGCTCACCTTTTCAATGCGCAAGGACAGGCTTGGCCTGACGACATACGACAGCTATTACGAAACCGACGAAATCTGCGTGGTGTCGCTCCAGGACAGTTCGGCCGACGGGCTCCGCACCGCCAGGGAAGTGTACTACTGGGTCGAAGAGCAACCGGGATTCCCCTACCGTTTCCAGCTGATGCGCGGCATCTATACCAACGCGCTGTGTGATATGCCATACGTCTATGACCACAGCTACAGCAATGCTTTATGGTACGACAACCCGAGGCCCGGAGGACCGGGCGCAACAGATCCGGGCACCAACTCGGTAATAGGCGTGAATGTTGCAGCTTTCGGAGCAATGGCACCCGACGGAAACGGCGTTATAGTTCACGACTACCTCTCGAGCAATCCCGTCAACGAGGACCGCATGCCCGAATATATTGACGTTTACATTGAAACGCTGACCGACCGGGATGCGAAACGCGCGGCCTCCGTCATGAACTACGACGCCGCCGCATGCCACGATTTCATAAAGAAGAATGCACGCCGCTACGCAACAAGGGTCTATTTCCATAACCGGCTGGGATACAAGGCAAGATAGACCTCTTTCCGAAACCGGCATGCTCGCAGCTTTGACGGAAATGAACGGGATAGATTGGAGAGATGAACTACTATGAATAACATAGACGGACATTCGAAACGAGCCGGCTCCAGGGATGGAGTAGCGATGATCATTGTCCTTGGTCTCCTGGCCGTGATGACCATTCTGGCTGTGTCCTTCGCCATCGCTATGCGGATCGAGCGACTTGCCGCACGCAACTACGCGAACCTGGTGCGCGCCGAACACCTGATCCAGGTGGGGTTCATAAGGGCAATGGAAGAGGCGAACAATGAATGCATCGGGGAATGCTATCCTCCGTTCAACGCCATCCGCTCGCCCGGAACACTTACGTGTCCCGACCTGCTTACCGGCGAAGTAACCAACGCCATCCCGCGCGCCGCATTGGCCAACATGCAGACCCTGCAGGCCGGCTGGACAAACATCGTTAATAGTGACGGAATCACAAACGGCAGGATCGCCTATATCCTCGCAGACGTCTCCGGCTTCGTGGATGTGAGTCACATCGGCGGCACCCCCAGGTTCTGGAGCACAAACGTCAACCAGCTTTACCTTGGAGGTCATCCGGATTTCTCGGATACAAACCTCTTCTTCCAAGACCGGACACTCGACCACAGGTATGAAACACTGACAGAACTGTACGCGCTGAATACGGGCATTTCGCAGGACGCCTCGAACCTCTGGGTCTATTCCTACGATCCAGGCCGGGACTATGTGTTCATGGATCCGAACCTGATCACGGTAGACCAGGTCAACACCAATCCGGAATGGTACAAGTATGTCGACTGGAACAACCCGCCTGCCAAGCTTGGATATCGGGATGCCGAAGACTGGCTCCATCCGAAATTCAATATCAACAGCATCACGCAGTATCCGGCCTACGAGGATCCGGGCAACC
>SPBP01000145.1 GCA_004525935.1 Lentisphaerales bacterium
GTGTGAGTGTGTGAGGAGTTGACAGGTGTCGGGTGTCAGGAACGCGGGGAAGTCCGGGGGCATAGCATCATCGGTCCTATAAGTCCCAGCCAGCTTCGCTGAAAGTGTTCAGGGGTTCAGAGTTCAGAGTTCAGCTTCAGAATCTACCCGAAATGCCGCCTCACACCGGATTCTTCTCCTGAACTCTGAATCCCTGAACTCTGAACACTTACAACGTCGCCACCCCACAGAACTTTCGTAAACTTGTTTGACTCATCTACTCAAAGAAACGTAGCTTAAGGAGCTATCGGCCACAACCTTGAGCCCTGAACCTTGGACACCAACTATGGGATCACCGAAAAAGGATCGTGTACTGGGCGTGGACACGTCGCTACGGTCGTCGGGTGTGGCTGTGGTGGAAGCCGTGGGCAGCAGTATCACGGCCATTGAGTATGGGCTGATCAAGACAGCGGCGAAGCACCCGGTATCAGAGTGCCTGGGACGTCTACACGAGGGGATCACTGATATCATCAAACGACTGAAGCCCGGCTCGGCGGCAATTGAGGGCGGGTTCTACTGCAAGAATGTCAGGACCGCACTTGTGCTGGGTGAGGCACGCGGCGCTGTAATTGCGGCCTGTGCGGCGCTGGATGTACCTGTATTTGAGTATAGTCCGAGACGGGTCAAGCAGGCGCTGGTTGGTTATGGCGCCGCGGATAAGCGGCAGGTGCGCGGGATGGTAATGAAGATCCTGAACCTGACCGCTGAGCCGCAGGAAGATGAAGGCGATGCGCTTGCCATCGCTGTCTGTCACCTGCATAATGTGAGCAGATATCAGGCGCTGGCGCCACACGAACTCTAGCGCCGGACACCCGCTGAACGAGGGATGCTGGCGGCATGATTACTTTTCTCAAGGGACTTCTGGTAGAGAAGCAGCCCACTCGCGTTGTTGTGGAAACGGGCGGGATCGGTTACGAGATCTTCATTCCCCTTGGCAGCTTCGAACGACTTCCGGCAGTTGACCGGCCGTGTATGCTTCTGATCCATGATCATGTCAGGGAAGATCAGCATACTCTCTACGGATTCAGCACAGAGGCCGAGCGCAGGATGTTTATCATGCTGATGGGCGTGAGCGGGATCGGGCCAAGGCTGGCGCTGAGCTCATTGAGCGGCCTGTCATTGCGCGAGATGAGAAGGGCCGTGGTCGAGGGGGATGCCAAGAGGCTGAGCATGATCCCCGGGATCGGGAAGAAGATGGCGGAACGGATTGTGCTCGAGCTGAGAGATCGCATAGGTGCGGCCGATGCACTTGAGTCGTCGTCTATGTCGGGCGGGGAAGGCGCGGATACTGAGGTATTCCGCGATGCCGTCCGAGCATTGATTTCGCTTGGTTACAAGCAGGCGGAAGCGCGGGCAATAGTCCAGAAGACGATTGAAGCCCATCCCGAGATCGAAACGGTTGAAGATTTGATACGCAGGTCGCTGGCAAGGTAGAAGGTGACGTTTGGCCTGCGCTGAACGAGGTCTGAGATATGAAGGAACAACTTGTTACCAGTGCGCTCAATAAGCCGGACGGTGATTTCGAGCTGCCACTGAGACCCACCAGGTTCTCAGAGTTCGTGGGTCAGCAGAAAGTCAAAGAGCGACTCCAGCTCTCGGTCGAGGCCGCCAGGGGGCGCGAAGACGTGCTCGATCATGTTTTACTTTCCGGTCCGCCTGGCCTCGGCAAGACCACGCTTGCCCATATACTGGCTGACGAAATGGGCGTGAATATCAAGGTTACGTCCGGCCCGGTGGTGGATAAACCGGGCACACTTGCCGGACTCCTGACGAACCTGGAACGGGGCGAAGTGCTTTTCATAGATGAAATCCACCGATTGCAGAAAGCGGTTGAAGAATACCTTTACTCGGCCATGGAAGATTTCGTGATCGATATCGTTATCGACCAGGGCCCCCAGGCACGATCGGTCAGACTCAATCTTCCGAAATTCACATTGATCGGCGCGACAACACGAAGCGGGCTCATAGCCGCTCCGCTCCGGTCCAGGTTTGGGACGACTAATCGCCTGGACTACTACGAGGCCCCCGACCTGGTTTCGATAATCAAGAGGTCCGCACGGATACTGGATGTGGATATCGATGAGGGGGGCGCAGAAGAAATAGCCGGTCGATCCCGGGGTACCCCACGAATTGTGAACAAGTTGCTGCGCTGGGTGCGTGACTATGCACAGGTGAAGGCCGGGAACAAGATCGACCGGGATACTGCGGATAAGGCACTGGGTATGCTCGAGATAGATGGATACGGGCTCGATGAAATGGACAAGCGCATACTCAATGCGATCATGCAGACGTTCTCGGGAGGGCCGGTGGGGCTCGGGTCACTTGCCGTTGCGGTCGGGGAAGAGGCCGATACGATAGAGGAAGTCTACGAGCCCTATCTTATTCAAGAAGGCTATCTTATGCGGACGGCGCAAGGCCGTACGGTAACACAGCTCTGCTACGATCGTTTCAAGGTCAAGCCCGCTGGACGCGAAGGCGAGTTGCTGTAGGAGCACGTCGGGGAGTATGTGAGAGACTGCCTGTGTGGGAGTATGTGGGTATGGGAGTGTGGGAGTAACTGATTCAACCCCGCGGGGCAAGTATGCTACAGCCAATTCTTTCAGCCAGGCAGCACTGATTCAATGTCCAATATCCAACACTCAAATCCAATGACCAAGGAGATTAACACTGTGAGGAGGAGTATGAAAAAGACTGGACTGCTACGTGTCGGAATGTGCCTGATGTTGCTGCCGCTGGCCGCGGGTTGCGGGAAGAAGAAAAGTCAATCACAGTCCGCCGGACCGGAGTCGGCCAACCGTGCGATCAGGCCTGTGCCGATCATGCAGCAGCAGACGGCCATTCCACCACCACCTGAGCCGGATTACACGAGACTCGAGAAGGTGACGCGCAAGCGATACGAGAGCGCACTTTCGAACTCAATCGGTACACGTCCGGCCCGGACGATCACCACGGTGCTGCAGATCGAGGATGGGACCATAACCGGATACACAGTGGACGGGCTGCCAAAAGAGGATGAAACTATTGTAGGTATGAAAGTTGCCCGGGCAGGTGGTCTTGCTACGGAGTTTGTGCAGTGGACCTCCTTGACGAGGATGACATACTGGTGGGAGCATCGCCTTGCCGGTAGACCGACGCGGAAATGGTTCAAGGCCCGATTGCGGCCGGTCCCGGGACTTCGATGGTGGTGGGAAGAGGAAGCGTCGGAAGACGGCAAGGTGTACCAGGTCGTGGAGATGCGTAGGTTCGACACGCTTGCTGTGGCCCGTCCCGGTGAAACGGTTTCCTGCGTACGTAGCGAGATATGGAAAGATACGGGTTTCCCGAAGAGTCGAGTGTTCGTGGACTACGTAATAGAGGGTGCGGACGGTGACGTCGACAAGATCGATACCGGCATTTCGCTGGATCAGCTGATAGCCAGCGGCAAGGCAACCCGCGTAACAAAGATGGAATACTCCTGCGAAGTTAAGTAGCAGTGTGTCGTGTGTCCCTCCTTCGCCAACCTACTCCGCCAAGGCTTCGAAGGTCCAGAGGCTTCGGAGGGCAGGCAGGTTTCGGGTGTCAGGTGTCAGGAACCGTTGTCTCGCCGGGACTTCAGGGGTTGGGAGTCAATACCCACACAACCACATGCACACATACTCCCATGCAGTCCCTTGACGAAGTCCCTGAGCTTGTCGAACGGGCGTCTCTGCACCTCTGCGTCTCTGCGGGAGGCAGTCTCTCACATACTCACACACGCGCATTGCGCGCGGCTACCAGACATAGCCTTCGGGCCACATGCTGATGGTACGCTTGGCGGTGCTGGGCAATTCCGGATCCGCGTTGACCTCCGCCTGACCGAAGAGAATGTAATCTACCACGCCGAGCGCAATCGGCTCATTGATCTGCATGTAGGTATGCAGGAAATACGGCGCTCCAAATACGCCCGGCCTCGACTTCAGCTCAGGCGTCTCGACCATGAACCCCTCGTCATTCAGAAATTCGGTGCCGGTATAGCCGTCGAAGAAGACCTGATCATTGAACAGGATTATGCCCGGGACCGGGCCAATCCCGTCATAGACAATCGGGGCATCGCCTTCTGCCCCGCCGTCAATTGAGCCGGCCAGGTTGATCCAGATCCAGTCACTCGGATGATCGCCTCGTTCGAGGTCGAGCCCGTTCACGAAGAGCCGGCCGCCATCAATATCGATTTCCAGCCGCTCATAGCAGCCGTTCCCGCAGGTATCATGCAGTTGAAGCCGCGAATCACTATGGGCAACGAAGTTCAGATCATTGTCGTTGCCGTCGGACAATCCGCCGTTCGGCACCTCAACATTGAAATTGCCGCCTGCTGAAACCAGGCCCAGTGGGGTAAGCCCCGACCTGTTCTGCCGGATATGAACATTGCCGCCCGCCACGATTCTGGAGATCCGGGCGACATCCAATTCGATGGCGCTGCCTCCTATATTACCGCCCGCCTCAAGAATCACGTTGTTGGCGACGATCATCGAGTCGTTGTCAGTCATGTTGCCGGCAGCAGTGAAGTCAACCAGGTCGGATACTGTTGCCCTGCCGATTGCGATCGACCCGCTCATGTCGGCATCTACGGAAGCGGCGGTCAGCGTCTGGAATGCGAGTGATTGACCGTCCAGATCCATTGCCCCACCGGACGAGAGGTTGTTGACGGTCACATCACGGTTCGCACTAATACGCAACGTTGTGCCGGCGCTTACGGTATTCCCGCTGAGTGTTCCATGCACGCGCAGATCCGCGGCCCGGCCTGCAGCGATGCCACCGGTGATTCTGACATTGTCCGCTTCTTCCAGGTAAATGTTCTGACCGGCCCTGGCGGTGACTAGTGCCAGGCTGGTGTCAATATCGCCATTGCCGCTTGACCCTATCGAACCGGTCCGCGCGCTCAGGTCTGCAAAGGACGCGTTGAGTAGCGTGTCTTCCCCATCGGTTGCATCAAGGATATCGTGGCCCATCCGGATTATGACGCCGCCGGCATAGATCGGGGCCTCGATCGAGTAGTCAATATCGTCACGGTCGGCCCCGTAAAGCGACATATCAGAGCCGCCGACGGTCATGGTGCCATCGACCGCGATATTGCCTACGAGTGTCAGGATGCCGAACGGGACGGTGCCGTCAGTGCTCGCGTTGCCCTTGATCCAGAGCATGCCCGCCCGGGATCCGTCATAATCTGCACGAAGATCCAGGTGTCCGCCGGCACTGACGGCACCACCTGCGGTCAGGTCGTTATCGGCGTAGACGTGAAGGTCGCCGGGGCCGCGCAAAGTGAAACCGTCGCTTACTGTAAGGTCCTGCAGGGACCGGACCGTAACGCCGTTCGCGATGGTGGCATCCGCGTTGAAGGTGAGGTTGCCGGCTGTTGTCAGGTTGTCGTTGATTGTCGCGCCGCTATTCGCGTTCAACACGAGTGTGCCGGCCCCGTTCATATCACCCGTTGTTGCATCGAGGGACAGTGCCCCGGCCGAGCTGACCTGCACGCCGTCCGCAAAGGCGATGCTGTCAAGTCCATCGGCCGCGTTATTCGCATCACCATCCATTGCCAGGTTACCGGTATCGGTTGATACATCTGTATTCACCGCGACCCCGTTATCGGCCAGGACCGATAGTGAGTCGAAGGTTGATGGGTTATTGAGGAAGGTGATTGTGCCATCAGAGCTCAGGATAACGGCATTGACATTCTCGCTGTCTGCAGCGCCGATATTATCGACCATCATCGGGCCCGGTGTATCGAGCTGGAAAGTTGTGGCCGATATGTTCTGAAGTTCTGACTGGCTGATGTTTACCCCGCGCGAGACCGGGGTGCTGCCCAGTCCTGCGCCGGATCCATCGGAATCGGTTATTGTTAGCGCGCCACCGGCCAGTGTGCCGGACAGTGCCACGTCATTGGCCGTTACGTTCACCGCGTTCGCGCCGCCGCTGACGGTTACGCCCGCAGCGACCGTCAGGTTGCCGCCCGTTGCCGCATCGGTGTCGGAGTTGATGTCGAGCTGCCCGGCAGTGGTCAGGCTGTCATTGATCGTTACGCCGCTGTTTGCATTGAGCCCCAGTGCACCCGCGCCGTTCATATCGCCCGTTGTTGCATCGAGGGATAGTGCGCCGGCCGCGGTGAGCTGGACGCCGTCAGCGAAAGCTATGTCGTCGAGTCCGTCAAATGCGTTGTCGGCATCGCCGTCCATCGCGAGGTTGCCGGTCGCCGTCGATACATCCGCATCAACGACA
>SPBP01000133.1 GCA_004525935.1 Lentisphaerales bacterium
GGTCAGCGGGCGCGTAGCAATGCCATTTGGACAGGCCATAGGCGTAATTCGGCTGGAGTGGAGATCGGCCGAATGCTCGGAAGTATGATCAAGTGGTCAAGTTTCTGACCTCCGACCTCTGACTTCTGACCTCTTGGGTTGCGGGCGTAGCCCGCGTTGGTTCAATGTAGCCACCGCTGAACGGATCAGGTATTCTTGCGGGAGACTGCGATGACACTGCTCCGAAGACAACCACCGATGCGTCGTGTGCTGCTTGCTACGCTGCCATGTGTGGCGGGTTCGGTGTACTATTTCGGGTGGCGATCCCTGGCCGTTATTCTCGTCTCATGCCTGGCGGCGTTCCTGGCCGAATTCGTGTTCTGCCGGCGTCGCAAGGAGCCGGTGAGCGAAGCAGTCTTCGTTACCGGGATTCTTTACGGACTGGTAATGCCGCCTGCCGTGCCCTGGCATGTGTTGATCGTGGGCATCGTATTCGCGATCGTCTTCGTGAAGGAAGCGTTCGGCGGATTCGGCAGGAACGTGTTCAATCCGGCTGTCGCCGGACGATGTTTCGTTTACGTCTGCTTTCCGGCTGCCATGACTGCCCAGTGGACTCCCGTGGCGCAGGGCCCGCTCGGCGCGCTGGCACAGTGGACTCCGGCGGGGGTCGACACGGTGACCTCGGCCACGCCGATGGCACTGATGAAGGCGGGCAAGTTCATACCGTCCGCGGCAGATCTCTTCCACGGCATGTTTCTGGGCAGGATCGACGGGACGCTTGGCGTGACAAGCGCCATGCTGATTCTCATTGGCGGCGCCTACCTGCTTTTTTCAAGAACGGCGAACAGAACACTGGTTATCACGGTCATCCTCGCTTATGCAGCCCTGACCCAGGGCCTGCACTGGCTGGGCGTTGAGCCGGTACCCAATGCACTTCCCGCGTTACTCGGAGGCGGCTTCCTTTTTGGCGTATTCTTCATGGTAACGGAACCTGTCTCCGCGCCGTCCACCCGGGGTGGGCGCGTGGCCTATGCGGTCTTGATAGCCGTGTGCACGGTTGTAATCAGGAATTTCTCTATCTTCAACGGGGGCCTCATGTTCGCGATTCTGATCGGGAATATGTTCGCACCGATACTGGATCACGCGGCAAAGGAATGGCGGAAGCCAGTGAAAGCTGAGAGCTGAATGACCGAAAAGCCCAAAATCGGATTCAGGGACGGACGAAGCTATCCGGTACTCTACATGTTTGCACTTACATTCGTTGCAACAGGGGTATTAATCGGCCTCAGTCGCTTGACGGCCGGCCGGGTGGAAGTGAACAGGCGGGTACTGTTCGAAAGGGCAGTGCTGGCTGCGCTCGGATCAGATCACGTAAGGAAGATGTCTGCAGAGGCGCACAAAGCATTTATGGAAAACGTTGCAGAACCCACAGAATCAACGGCCGGTGCTTATCGTCTTGTCCAGGCGGACGATGTCGTGGCCTACGCATTGCCGTTCGAGGGACAGGGATTCTGGGACGTGATCAGGGGAGTGATGGGCATAACGCCTGATGGTTCCGCTCTTACAGGGCTGGCATTCTACGAGCAGAACGAAACGCCGGGACTGGGTGCGGAAATCGTGAAACCCCACTTCACGGATCAGTTCCGGAATCTCTTGCTGGACAGGAGCGGGCCGTCGCTCCGCTTGAAGCCGGCCGGATCCCGAAGCGCCAGGAATGACGTGGATGCCATCAGCGGGGCCACCGAAACTTGCACGAGACTGGAGCGGATTCTGAACGCGTCGATTCTGGAGTGGCGAGGGAACATTGGTAACCTCGAGGGCGCCGGTGCAGTGCGACCTGTCGGGGAGAGTACGGGAGCTGTCCAATGAACGGGACGGGGCAGAAGCGAAATTCCGCAAAAGCTCTTGCGATGGAAGGGCTGTGGGACAACAACCCGATCTTCCGCCAGGTTCTCGGCATATGCAGTACGCTGGCAGTGACGAACATGGTGCTCAACACGCTGGTCATGTGCGTGGCGCTGGTTGTGACGCTTTCGTTGAGCAGTATGAGCATCTCGTTGCTCCGGAAAGGAACCCCTCGGAATATCCGGATGATGGTCGAGACGCTCATTATCGCATTCTACGTTATCGTGGTAGATATCCTGCTCAAGGCGTACTGGCCGGAAATGAGTCAAAATCTGGGCCCGTATGTTGGCTTGATCATCACGAATTGCATTGTCATGGGCAGGGCAGAAGCCTGCGCCACCAGCCAGCCCCCGTTCACGGCGCTTGTTGACGGTTTCTTCAATGGGCTTGGCTACGGAGCTGTGCTCCTGTTGATTGCCGTACCGCGCGAGTTGCTGGGGATGGGAACACTGCTCGGACACGCTATGCCCTACTTCTCGGGCCCGCACTGGGATAAGTGGATCATCATGGTGATGCCGCCGGGCGCGTTCTTTATGCTGGCCACAGCAGTCTGGATATTCCGTTCGATCCAGGGGGATAAACAGAAGGAAGGTGCAAAATGAATGTCAGCGGCGAACTGACCCAGGCACTTGTCGTTGCATTCAGCGCGGCGTTTACGGGGAATATCCTGTTGACCAAGTTTCTCGGGATGTGTCCGTTCCTGTCAGTATCGCGGCAGGTCAAGACAGCCACGGGGCTGGGATGGGCGGTCATCTTTGTGCTGACCGGCACCTGCATGCTCAACTGGGCCGTCTACCGCTATATCCTCGTGCCGCTGAACCTGGAGTTCCTGCGCTTCATCCTGTTCATCGTGATGATCGCAGCCTTTGTACAGTTTGTGGAGATGGTCCTGGAACGGTATTCGCCGGTGCTCTATCAGAACCTCGGGATCTTCCTGCCGTTGATTACAGTCAACTGCGCGATCCTCGGGGCATCATTGTTCATGGTCATTCGCGATTATTCGTTTATCAATGCAGTAAGCTTCGGGCTCGGCAGCGGGTTTGGATGGATGCTGGCAATTCTCGCGATGGCCGGTATCCGTGAGAAGCTGAAGCCTGAACGTATACCGAAGGGGCTGCGGGGCCCTGGTATTACCCTGATCATTGTGGGCCTCATGGCTCTTGCGTTTATCGGGTTCACCGGTGTGCTCAGCGGAGGCTGACGGGTATCTGCCCATCATGGAAATCCTTCTATCAATTGTCATTGTCAGCTCGATTGCCGCGGCGCTCGCCGCGGTGCTTGTGATTGCCCGGAAGTTCCTGGTCAACTACGGCGAATGCGAGATCAAGATCAATGATTCGCGGTCTTTCAAAGTGGAGGGAGGCGCATCCCTCCTCGAAAGCCTGACCCAGAACAGGATCTTCGTTCCGAGCGCATGTGGAGGGCGGGGGACCTGTGCCTACTGTAAACTGAAAGTGGTGGAAGGCGGAGGACCGGTTGTTCCTACGGAAGAACCATATCTCAATGCGGCAGAGAGAAAAGACGGGGTCCGACTGTCCTGCCAGGTCAAAGTCAGAAACGATCTTCGGATACAGATTCCTGAAGAACTGTTTGCGATAAGAGAGTACTCTGCAACCTGCACAAGGATCCGTAACCTCACGCACGATATCAGGGAATTCCGGCTGGAACTCAAGGACCCAACGGAAATGAACTATGTTCCGGGCCAGTACATCCAGCTTTTCTGCCCGGCCTACGACGACAACGAAGAGGTCTATCGCGCCTACTCGATTGCGTCAGACCCAGCTGAAGGAAAGGGAATCATCGACCTGGTCATCCGGCTCGTGCCCGGCGGCATCTGTACCACATGGTGTTTCGAACATCTTAAGGAAGGCGACGCGGTCCGCCTCAACGGCCCCTATGGCCAATTCCGCCTGACCGATACAGATGCCCCCATGATCATGGTGGCCGGTGGATCTGGAATGGCGCCAATGAAGTGCATACTGCATCATATGAAGAACACGGGAAGTAACCGGGACGCGACCTACTTCTTCGGTGCGAATCTCGTGAAAGAGCTCTTCTATCCGGAATTGATGAAGGAGCTTGAGAAGGACATGGGCAAGTTCCGCTTTGTTCCTGTCGTGGCCAGGCCTGGGGATGACGAGAAATGGGCCGGCGAGACCGGGCTTGTGACGGAAGCTCTTAAGCGGACCATTCAAGATGCGTCGGCTTATGAAGGATACCTGTGCGGCAGTCCGGGAATGATAGATGCCGCCATCGAGGTTATGGTTGAGCTGGGCATGCGTGAAGACAGGATCTTTTATGACAAGTTCTGAGGGTGATATATGAAACAACCACCGGACATACAGAAACTTGAAGAGACACTGAACGCTTCGAAGATCTCGGCTGGTGGGTTCATGGGGTCGGATCGGCGACCGCTGCAGGAGATTCTTGAGGCGGACGCGTCGGAGCTTGTGCGCCTGGGGCACACAACATCGGGGATCGCGGACAGGATGCGCCACATCATGGCATCGGCTGAACGCGGGCTGGGGTCGTGGGTTCAGGTTGACGATACTATTCAGGCCTCGGCTACCGATACGCGAGGGGTATTGCCATGTCCATGGCCGCACCCGGGCACGTATTTGAAGACCGCGGTTGTCGCGAGGAATACACGTACGGGCAAGACGATACGGTGGTCAGCGCTTAGTATTCACCTTATCGAAGAGCATGGCTTCTTCGAAGGGCAAGGCTCGGCATTTCGTCTCGAGCCGGATATCCTTGTGGATGTGATTTTCTGAATGCGGAATGCGGATCTCGGAGTGCGGAGTGAACTGAGGGATGGGAGCTCATTACAGAAGCACCCCGAATGAAGTAGGGGCAGGTGCGAAGGGCGCGAAGAGAGATGATGGAAGATAGCCAAGAACCGACGTCGCCAAGGCTATGTCGGTCAAGAAAGGCACAAAAGGCGCAAGGGAGAACAGCAAAATGCACGCGCCGATCATACTTCGCCAAGGCTTCGTAGGACAAGTGAACGCCGATGTGTAGAAGGGATGGACCTCAAACCACCCCGTCATCTGATAGGACCGAATATCCAATAGCCAACACTCAAATCCAAGGATCAAAACTACAGGCGGCTGACATAAGATAAGGGCGGTTCAGGATGCCGAAGGCATCTTTTGGAGTGCGGCGGCTTGACGCCGCTTTGTGAAAGCGCTGTCAAGCCAGCGCACTCCAAAGCGCTTCGCGCAGGCTGATCGAAAACATCAGCCGAGAAGTGCTCATCTTCGGTCCATTCGTGACCGATGGCCAATGACCACCTGATCGAGGACCAGCCTCCGCCAACCACCTTCACCAAGGCTTCGGCGCTCGGGAGGCTACGGCTTGGCATGCGAGGACGAGGACGATTGGGTCCTGACCCCTGGACTGACCAACGCGGGCTACGCCCGCAACCCAAGAGGTCAGAAGTCAGAGGTCGGAGGTCAGAAACTTCTCCGGCGACTTGATCATACTTCCGAGCATTCGGCCGATTTCCGTGCACTCTCTGGTGATTTCCTGATGTTCGGCATCTGTGATGTAGCCACAGTCATGAGCGAAGTCTAAAGACGTGTCCGTCTCGCTGTTTTCGCCGTCGGTGTCAGTCAGCATATTCACAAAGTGCGCCTATGGCCTGTCCAAATGGCGCCTGCTGACCTCTGATCTCTGACCTCTCGCACGACATCGCCGCAAACTCCAGCATTAGTGCCTTAATCCGGCGCGCCTGCGATAAAGAACAAGAAAATTGGCGCCGGATTAAGGCCGTGAAGGTGGCAGGTCACAGGTGCAAGTGCTGAGGAAGCCTTTGGGGAGTAGGCTCATCACTTTCACTTTCGACTTGTTACCTGCACCGGCGGCCGGATTCTTTGGTTGTGGCCTCCGGCCGCCTTGTATCTTCTTGCTTCTTTCAGCAGCACCTGAGGAATAGGGCACTAATGCCTAGCAGTATCTGAGTCGGCAATTCGCTTGCCAGCTTCGGTCCGGAACGTTCCGGCCATGCTTTTGCCGGTTCCCGAGGAAGATGTATCCTCGTGTTTCCCGCTCTCCTGTATATTGGTGAGCAGGTCGGAGTCATAGAGCACATCGAAGTTAACGGTTTCTTCAGTTGCGGGATGATGGTGGTGTCCGACTATGTCGCATACTTCTGCGATAAACGGTTCGTCATACCCCAGCTTGACAAGAATGTCCCGGGCAACTGGTGGCCCTTCCAGTTCCTGGAATTGCGCGGCAGATGAGCCATGTGTTGTCTCAGCATTCTTGATTCCGATATCATGCAGGACCGCAGCTGCGATGACGACGTTGGGGTTGGCTCCGGTAGTCTCGGGCAGGATCCTTTCAGCATAAGAGACTACAGTCTTCGCATGACGAATGCGTTTGATGTCCTGGCCGAAATAGTCCTCCATGGCCTGGAGAAGGGTTTGTTTTCTGAGAACAGCCTTCCTCTCGATGTCTTGACCGCTGCGGGGCCGGGCAGGCTGGTCGTCAGTTACGCGGATACCACCGACTTGACTTCCGGTATCTTCTCCATCAGATACTTTTCAATCCCCTGCTTCAGGGTCATCTGCGACATGGGGCAGCCCGCGCATGCACCTTTCAGTTTCACCTTGACGATGCCGTCGTCGGTTACCTCTACCAGTTCGACATCTCCACCATCGGCTTGTAAGCCCGGTCGAACCTCATCCAGCGCGAGTCTCACTTTCTCTTCCATGTGCATCTCCTTTTTGTAGTCCGAGA
>SPBP01000485.1 GCA_004525935.1 Lentisphaerales bacterium
CCCGCTCTTCATTCAGACCTGCCTGATTTTCGCACTTGGCTATGTCCTGGCAAGATGGATGAAGCTGAAGTACGCAGATGCAGCGCCCTCCGCGATGATCGGCGCGTCTAATCATTTCGAGGTCGCAATAGCGACAGCAACAATGCTCTTCGGCCTGTCATCCGGTGCCGCTCTTGCAACGGTCGTGGGCGTTCTGATCGAAGTGCCGGTTATGCTCATGCTGGTCAAGATCTGCCTGAAGACACAACACTGGTTTCCACAGAACCCCCAACAGGCATCACCATCCCAGGTGTGATTGCAGGCCTGAGACCATTCAAGCAGATCGGTTGATCATGAGGTCGTGCATGCGCTGTAGAACGGTAGTCGACTCCGTCCGGATATGTTCAATTCTCTCTGTTATCAACGACCGGATCCTCGGGGTCCAGTCAGCGGCGACGTGTGTATACTTGTCTTCAAAGACGCTTACTTCGTAGTCTGCGGATGTAAGGTCCAGGTAGCATTGAGGCAGCCCGAACTCCCGAACGACCAGATCGAACCGCTTGCTCTCCTCTGCCCTCTGCTTGTGTTCGATAACAATGAACGGCGTGCCGTGCTTCAGGCAGAAGGCGGCGCCGTGAAAGCGGTCGGTCACGCAGAATCCCACATGCCTCAAGGTCTCGGCCCATTCAAAGGGAGTGAGTTCGTCGCCCAGGTTCACATCCGCGTAGGGATTGTACATGCTCAGAGCGATGACCTGGTGGTGCGAGGCACGAAAGTAATCGATAATCTCCTTAACGCGTCGGTCTTTGCCCGGGAATAACACCGCGATCGTCGGGCGGTCCAGGTCGACCCCCAGGTTCTTGAGCTTCACTTTCACTTCGACTTCGGGAAAGTCCCAGAGCAGCGTGGGATCCGGCATCACGAGGATCTCTTTCTCGACACCGCAGTTCTTGAGAAGCCGGGCGGTACCCGCATCGCGTACGGTCACGATGTCAAATGATTGAACCGCGCTTGCTATCTCGCTGCGTTTTGCGTACGCGACCCGGGGCACATGCCCGGATGAAGATGCAGCGAAGGCCACCTTCCTGAACTTCGTGTTGCCCGGCAGCCAGTAGAGGTTTGGAAAAGAGGGCAGGAATGCCCGATATCCAAAGCTCCAGATTATGTCGCTGCCCACAACTGCCAGATCTATCCCTTCCGCGTCCAGCGCTGCCATCTGCGACGTGCAGGAAGAGAAGCTCTTTACGTTGCGGTCGAGCTCAAGTTCTCGGCGAATACATTCCCGGAACAAACGGTGGCGGCGATACGCAAACAGCGGCTTCCCGGGCCGGGGCTTTGCAATCTTGAGCAGTTCATGAAACCCCAGTCCGGGCAGACGGCAATCCGATATCTTCACATCGTCCCGTGGAAACAGGCGTTTCAGCAGGCTCAAAACGGCATAGGCTTGCAGAAAAGAGCCGTTGTTGTCCAGGTAGTGATAGGTAAGAATGCGGATCTTCTGCATCGTGCTCCTGCGTCTAACCGGGCGCAAATACTCTCATCCTGTGGTGTAGCGTCTACAGAACCCAGTATTGGCCTGAGGCACAAGGTGTCCTTTGAACTGAGCGACGCTTCCAGTACATGCTGGAAGATTAGCAGCCCGATATAAAGGAATCAATCGCAACACATTCACCCGGCAGGATTTGCACGGTTGCAATGGACAAAGAGTTGATGCACGCTGGTTTCCTCGCCGGGTCCTGAACGAGAGGCGTGCGAAATGAGACCTGGCGCGATTCGCATCACTGTATTGCAGGCAATGTGGCATTTTTGTCAGGCGAATGGCAGGATCCAAAGCGATGAATAAGATCACCCGTGGCGACTATCTGCTTGCCGGCGTCATCCTCGTACTGTCCCTTGGCTCATTTGGCCTCGTCGGGCTCGGAGGCGTGTCTGCCGGCCCGGCAACTGTGGCCGTCCGGGTCGACGGCAGGCTTACTGCGACGTTTGATCTTTCCACAGACAGGACGATCTCTCCGATTCCCGGCGGGCCCGATATGAGCATCGAAGTGAAGAACGGCAGCGTCAGGGTGCTCACCTCGAATTGTCCGCGCGGAGTATGCA
>SPBP01000113.1 GCA_004525935.1 Lentisphaerales bacterium
GCCGACACGGTCCATCAGCCGGATCATTTCTCGCCCGAACACGTCGTCGCCAACCACCCCGAAAGCACGCACGGCTCCCACGCCAAGCGCCGCCAGGTTGTGCGCCACGTTCCCGGCTCCCCCGAGGCTGTACTGCTGCGCACACACTGCGTGTGTGGGTCTGCCGGTTTCCAGAGACAACTCCACAGCCGTCTCGTCAAGCAGCCAGTAGGCATCCACGCAGTAGTCGCCGAGCACGCCTATTCTTAGTGAGTCAAAACGGGCACAGAGAGATGTGAATTGATGTGCATTCATTACAGGTCAAATAACTACACCCCACAGGAAGAAAAAGCAATCGCGTCTCTACCAAACCTGCTCAGCCCGCACAACCGCGCTGCGGCAACTCCTGGACTGCGAAGCGAAGCGCCGCTTCATCCCAGATCTTGACCTCGCATGCCCATCCGGGCATACTCTCTGTTCAAACGTGCAACGGTTGCGTAAGGGCATCATCAGGAGAAGCGATTTCTTATCAATTAAGCTGGAACTGAAAAGGAGAGGGGACGTATGGCTACGACGGATAATCTGAAGGAAGCGTTTGCGGGAGAGAGCCAGGCCAACAGGACTTACCTGGCGTTTGCGAAGAAAGCTGACGAGGAAGGAATGCCGATGGTTGCAAAGTTGTTCCGGGCCACGGCGGAAGCAGAGACAGTGCATGCGCACGCACACTTGCGCGTGTTGGGTGGCGTCGGCGGTACAGCGAAGAACCTCGAAGCGGCCATTGCCGGCGAAGGGCATGAGTTTCAGTCCATGTACCCCGGATTCGTAGCCGAGGCTGAGAAGGACGGGAATAAACCCGCCCTTATGTCATTCAAGGCAGCGATGGCGGTGGAGCAAATCCACCATGGTCTATATACCGAGGCCAGCAAAGCGGTTAGTTCAGGCAAAGATCTGTCGGCCCAGGCAATATTCGTCTGCTCAATATGCGGCAACACAGTTCTAGGCGAAGCCCAGGACAAGTGCTCCGTCTGCGGCGCGCCGAAGGCCAGGTTCTTTGAAGTGAAGTAAGATCAGCAACCAAGCTGCTTATGACTTTGCATGCGGAGAAGATCTGGATTTGTTCTGTCTGCGGGTATGAACACCGTGGAGACACGCCACCTGATTATTGTCCGTCATGCGGCGCCGACCGGTCCGAGTTTAAACTCGGCGGCGATGATGCGAATGGCGGCAAGCCGGAGACAGAAGCGGACTGGCAGGATGTCGGGGCGGCGGACGAGCTTTCAAGTCAGCCTCTGAGGCAGATAGATGTCGGCGGCACAGCCATTGCGCTTGTCTGCAAGGATGGTCAGTTCAGTGCAATTTCCGGCGTCTGCAACCATGTAGGCGGTCCGCTCGGACTCGGGCGGCTTGACAATGATCATGTGGTCTGCCCCTGGCACAACTGGAAGTTCCACTGCCGAAGCGGCGAGGGCGGCTGTGACTGCGAGCACGACAGCGTCCCAACGCACGCCGTAAAAGTTGAAGATGGCCGCGTATGGGTCGACATGGCTGAAGCCACACCCCGCAAGCGAGGCAACCGCCCACCGCATCCGTTGACTAAGATCACGATGCGTGGCCAGCCCGGCGGCGCGCTGATGAGCGATCCCGTGAGAGTTGTAGGCATTTCGACTACCATCATGGACGTTTTGAATCCGCGCTATTCAACGTCCGACAAACTCCTGAATGTTGCGCTGGCCCGCGCCAGGGAGCAGGGGGCCGAGACCAGGCTCATTCGGCTGGCGGACCTCAAGTTCAGAGCCTGCGAAGGTTACTACTCGAAGAGTTCACGAGCCTGCATATGGCCATGTTCCATTACACAGATGGATCCAGATGATCAGATGGATCGTGTGTACGAGGCGTTTGTTCAATGGGGCGACATAGTTCTTGTTGCCACGCCGATCCGATGGGGGCAGGCCAGTTCGCTATACTACAAAATGGTCGAACGAATGAACTGTATCCAGAACCAGGAAACGATTGCCAACCGTCACCTGTTACGCACCAAAGTGGTAGGGCTTATCATCACGGGTGGTCAGGATAACGTCCAGGGGGTGGCCGGCCAGATGCTTACATTCTTCGGCGAACTGGGATGTCAGTTTCCGCAGTACCCGTTCATTGCGCACACTCGCGGCTGGTCCGCGGAGGACATGGAGAACAACGTTCACTACGTCGAGGCCAGCAAGGATTTGCATGCGGCGGCTGCAGGTCTGCTGGACAGGTGCCTTGATACATGCAAGGCGCTGTTCGGTGTTGAGATCGGCAAAGGCCAGTTGCCCAGAGGTGGACGCAAAGCCCATGAGCTGGATGTGCGCGCGAAGTTATGAAGTGGTTTTCAGGATCGAGGGGAAAGCATCTTCTCGTGCTGGAACAAGTGCGCAAAACAAATCGCCCTTCACCACCGAAGTAGTGAAGGGCGAAAGTGTTCTCTATAATGTCTGCAGGTTAGAAACTGAAGATAGCGCCAGCGCTGAAGAACGAGACATCTTTCTCGATCAGCGTGTACTCGAACTCGGCGGAAAGCGAATCGCCTACGCGAAGGCCCAAACCGGCACCGTAAGACAGACCGCTGTCATCTCCAGAAGCCCCGCCCATACCTATGGTCTCTTTCAAGAACCCGATCTTTGCTTTGCCGTAAAACGAGCCCGCTGAGCGATAGGCGGCATAGACTGCCAGCGTTGAAAGGTCGTAACTCATTCCGGCCTCTTTGCCATCGACAACAGACATCGTGTATTCACCTTCGACTGCAAGTGCACCCCATTCGGCTGCATCCATTGCATATCCAATGACAACGCCCGCATTGATCGGATCGTCACCGCTGCCGACATCGACCATCATAATCCCGGCCTTGCCGCCTGCGTACAGGCCGGCTGATGCATCATTTGCGAACGACCCGAGAACCAGTAGTGCTGCCACAGCTATTACGACTGTCTTCGACATATGCATTCTCCCCGTCACTATTTCTGCCCGGCACCACGCCAAGCCGCCGGAGAATCTCACACATATCGGCATTCCTCGTCAAGTGCGATAAGGGCCGTAGCGCCTACAGAATTACCAGTTGGGCCCGGAATCCGGCGCGCGCCGTCTCTCACCACCCCCGCTTGACTTGCCGAGTCTGTTCAGAGACCATATTTCCCATGAACATGCCTCATGGCCCCGTATCCGGAAGTACCCCGCAAAAGCGATTTCTTATGCGTAGTGACAGGCAAACAAGTTGCAACTTTTGGCGGGAAGATCGACAATCGGAAGGTTGCGGAGCCGCGCGGGCGATATGGCCCCAAGTCCAAGCCCAACCAGAAATAATCAGACATCGGCGGAGCCCCACGATGACGTTGACGACTCAAGAGCTTCGTGCTCTCCTCAGAAAGATCCTCCGGCAAAGCAGAACATCACCCATTCGCCAGCTTGCAGTCTACCTGTGCAACAGGATTCGGGTCGCGGAGCGGCTGACGATCAACATTTGCATCGAGGCAGAGCAGGTCGCGATGTTCGGTGGGAAGATAACGAACTACTACACGGCTGACTCGCGGTGCAGGAAGGTGGGGTGAGCACAACATGAAAGACACGATCGGAGATTCTGCCGCAACGACGGGGCGTGGTACACCCGCGAACATAAGGCTTAAGATTGTTGGTAGTGTGTGGGCTGTTTCGAACATCATCCTATTGATTCTTCTCTCTTGCCATCTCATCGGAGAAGCGGCTTACGTGGCTATGTTCTGCTTCTTGTTGGCCTTCGGGTTGGTGGCGTATGAATTTCCTCGCCTTCGGGAAGTGTCATTGGGCGCGGATAGAATCCAGGCAGTTCTCAAAGACGTCAAGGAGGTGCAGGAAGACGTTTTCGCTAAGGCTGCGACCGTAAAGGAAATCGCAGGCCACGTCGCGGACATTGCCCGGGTGGCAGCTACTGACGGACTGCAGTTGATGCATATCTGGGGTTTCGATTTGCTTTACGGGAGGGAAGAAACGCGGATGCGTATGCGCGACGCGATTGTGGCCTGTCTGAAGTCAGCGAACGAAGCGAAGAGGAAATTGATTCAGCCATGAGGGCGGTCAACAACCTGACGCGGCAGAAGATTCTCGAGTTGTGCGTGCCCTCGATTACAGAGCAGATTAGCAACCATCTCATGGCTTGTGAAGTAGGGGGGCGCAAACCGCTAGAGGAGCTTGGGAAAAAGACAGACCCAGAATCGTGGGCCATGTACCTAGTGCAACAGGAAGTCTTCAATGCAGACAACGCCGAAAGGACGCGACTCAGGGAATACGCTTCAACAAAGAACCTTCGAGAGATTGTCCGTCAGACGAATTGTGATGCAAAGGCTATCGAGGAGTTTCTCATCAAAGAGCATCTGTGGATCCCGGAAGTGCAGCCCATGGTGCAGGCCCTCGCAGAATTCAGAGACAAGTACGGCGTAGACTACAGAGACGCTGAGGCTGAGTGAGCAGGTTCGTTGTAACAACGCATTGCGGCACGTCGTTCGAGGTGGGGTAGGATTGTCAGCGCGGACGGGGCACAGGCTGGCTTTATAATTAAGGGAGACTGAGAATGATAATGAAACCGTTTCAATCGTATGTTGATGAAATGCCCTTTAAGAAATATTATCAATTCAAAATTACGCTGCTGGGGACTCGGCCTGTCGTCTGGCGCCGGATACAGGTGCCCAAAGCTTATTTCTTCTGGGATCTACATGTTGCTATAACCGATTGTATGCCGTGGCTTGATTATCATCTTCATGAATTCATTATGCGGCACCCTAAGACATCTAATGAAGTTCATATAGGCACGCCTGACGAGGATGCTGACATGATGGGGTATGAGACATTGGAGTGTGGGGCAACGAAAATAGCCAGTTACTTTTCGCTTAAGAATCCCCAGGCTAAGTACCTCTATGATTTCGGTGATGGATGGGAGCATGAGGTCCTGCTTGAAGAAATTTGCGATCGTGAAGAAGGCGTGAATTATCCAAGATGCGTTGCAGGAGAGAACGCATGTCCGCCTGAAGATGTAGGGGGGCTTGGAGGATATGGTGGATTTCTGAAAAAGATCAAAAATGTTAAGCATAAAGAACGAGAAGAGCTATTGAGATGGGCAGAATACTTGACAGGCAAGTATCCGTTCGATCCAGAATATTTCGTGCCCGAACAGGTTCATTTTGACGATCCTGCCAAACGATGGGCTGTAGCGTATGAGGGGGAGAAAATGACGCCCGACATGCGCAGTTACAATTTCGGCGAATAAGTAGTGTTGTGGGCGGATATGAAAGTGAGCTGGCGACAAAACCCGGTCATCACGCATGTCGCAGCATGCGCTGTGGCAATAACAGCTCTGGTTCTGGTCCTCGGAATGCGGGCCACGGCTGCCCCTGGCTACGGTGATCCACTGAACATCACGACGGGCACGGTATACCTCGTCGGTACGGCTGCAGCCCTGCAAGACGCCGTCTACAGCGCCAACGATCTGAACGTGCCGGCGACGATTCTTTTGTCGAACGGCACGTACGTCATCAGTAGCCAGTTGCCCATTCGTTGCAACAACCTGATCATCCGGAGCCTGGAAGGTAACCGGACAAACGTTATCGTCCGAGGCCCGGACACCGGCCCATCGGCGACGCTCCCTCACGTATTCGACATATACAGCAACAACGTCACCATCGCCGACATCACCTTCGGCCAGTGCCTGTATCACGGCGTACAAATGCACGGGGAAGCCCCTTACGATGTGACGGGCACGCGGATTCATAACTGCCGCATCTTCGACTGCAACGAGCAGTTCATCAAAGGCTCCTCTGCCAACGAAGATCCCGTAGGGAGCGCCAGCGGTGTTGTCGAAAACTGCCTGTTCGAATTCACCGGAGGATGGGCATACCAGTACTATACGGGCGGTATCGACATTCACAAGGGGGTCGACTGGCAGATACGCGACAATCTTTTCCGGAACATCAGGAATCCCGGCGGCGGTATGGCAGAGCATGCGATCCATTTCTGGAAACGATGCGACACGTATGTCCAGAACGTGGTGGTCGAGAGGAACTGGATTATCAACTGCGATCGCGGCATTGGCTTCGGGCTCGGTGCAGTTGCCGATGGATTCAATGGCGGCAGCAGCGTTATCCGCAACAACTTTGTCTACAACGACGGATCGGGTCCCAACACAGATGTCGGCATCGGGCTTGAAAGTGCGGATAGTGTCTCTGTCGACAACAACACGATCTTCGTGCCATACTGGGCGCCGATCGAATACCGGTGGACGGCCACGTCGAACGTGCTGATCCGAAACAATCTCGTCAACAGCAGCATTGCGTCACGTGACGGCGGCACGGCGACGAAGAGTAACAACATCGAAAACGCGCAGCCTTCCTGGTTCCTTGATTTGCCGGCCGGTGACTTGCACGTCATCTACGGCACAGGTAACGTGATCGATCAGGGCATCACCATCGCAGACTTCGCGGACGATCTCGATGGGCAGGCGCGCCCGAAGCAGGAAGGCTGGGATATCGGGGCGGACGAATACGACCCGGCAACAGCCGATTCCGACGGTGACGGCATGAGCGATGGGTGGGAAGTTGAAGGCGGCCTCAATCCGCTCAGCAGTGTCGGGGACGATGGGCCGGGGGGCAACCCGGACAGTGATGCCATGTCCAACGCATGGGAATTCGCCGCAGACACCCGTCCTGATGACGCCGCATCCGTTCTGGCCATCACCGGGGTTGTGGTGGAAGCGGGAAACGTAAGGCTTTGCTGGCAGGGCGGCACCTCTGTTGTCCAGATGTTGGAATACAGTTCAGTCCTGCTTCCGGACCCGACATGGGAACCCGTGTTCACCAATAACCCGCCCACCAGCACATCTGCAGACTATCTTGATGTCGGGCCAGGCAATGGTCCTGCGTTCTATCGCATAAGGGCTTCGCGCTAGATAGGACATGCCCGACGCTTTCCCATGGTCGTCTCTATGTCCGCACCACCACCATCGTGGCCAGAGCCGCCTACTCGCCAGTCTTCTGCTCGGCGAGTTTCCCGAACCGGTGGACGATTGCCAGGGCCGGGTCCAGCGGCGCCTCAACCGGCTTGAGGTCAGCTGGAATCGAGATGATCGGTGCTGGTCTCAGCTTCCTGCCCTTGAACTGGGGCAGCCATTCCTTCTGTGCTGCCAGCATCTCAGCCGTCATTTCACGAGCTTCTCCCAGAGTGCACTTCGTCGAGGTAAGCGGGGCCATGGCGACGGCCTGCATGATCATTTCAGGATCGCCACTGAGTGCGGCTTCGACTGCCAGCGTCTGCACCTGCACATTCGACATGTTCAACGCCGCGCACTGCGCCGGGAGCGCGCCGACGGTCTGTGGATGAAGACCCTGGCTGTCAACGAAAACGGGCACATACTCCCAACCGAGACTACCACAACGCCCAATCGGCGCAACTACCGCATCTTCGATGAAATGAGGCAAGAGATCGTCTCACCGCAGCCCGAGCATCTTGTGGAGTTGAAGGTTGAGTCGGACCGGCAGTTTGTCGGCCGTGATCCAGCCGGCCAGGTTTCCCGCATTCAGATTGTCGCAAGCCGGGCTGAAATTCACGCAGGAACATCGCTTCGCAAGTTCGTGCTGCATCGTCATGTTCCGGGCCCACAGGTAGTCGTCATGGTTTGTGATGACAAACTTCAGTTCATCCTGCTTCCGCAGTCGCCCGATGTTGTTCATGTCCATGGCATCGCACATTCCGCTGCCGGGCGTCTTCATATCGACAATGGCAATTATGCCGTCGGGTATGAC
>SPBP01000388.1 GCA_004525935.1 Lentisphaerales bacterium
GTTGTTCCTGCAGGGCGCGGGTGATCACGACCATAACATCATACTGCCGGATAATCCTGGGATTCATCTGGCTGGCATTGTGTTCCGTTTCCTCGGATGCAGGGGAAGCGGGGCTCCGGTACAGTGTGCGTTTTGAAGGCGCACCTGACGGGCGGGTGCGAAATACACTCACTGCTTCGTCCTTGATGGTGCAGTTACGGCAACGGCCTCCGGCAACGCCTGCACTTCTGCAGAAACGTGCAGAGCGTGATATTGTCAGGCTGACGACCGTACTGCACTCGCAAGGCTATTACGATGCGCTGATCGCCGTAAGGTTTGATGGGCCCGCTTCTGAGATGAAGGTGGTCATTGATCTTGATTGCGGGGCACGCTATACGGTGGGATCCGTTCGCGTGCTGTTTCGCAACGAGTTGCAAGGTGGCCTCTCCGCACCGGACGCTGTTGAACTCGGCCTCGATTCGGGAAAGCCGGCAGAGGGACGAGCGATCATTGGTGCGGGAAAGAGACTGTTGCGATGGTTTTCTGAACACGGATATCCGTTCCCGGAAATAGAGTCCCGTCGCTTGATCGTCAATCACGCGGATCACACCGTCATCGCTGAATTCGTCGTCAACCCCGGTCCTTCTGCCCGGCTGGGAACCTTCCGGGTTACGGGCCTGAAAGAGGTTGACGGCTCATTCGTCGAAGATGTTCTCCAGTGGGAAACGGGGATCGCCTATGACGCCGGGATCATGGACGCGTGTACGAAGCGGCTTCAGAGAACGGGGCTTTTCACAATTGTCGGGGTCAATCCCGAACGTCCGGTCGACAATGACGGTCAGGTCAATGGGTCAGTGGAACTTCACGAACGTAAACCGCGATCGATCGAAACAACGGTGGGATACTACACCGACAAGGGCTTCGACTCAAAACTTGCATGGCAACACAGGAACTGCTTCGGAAGAGCCGAGTTGCTGAAGCTCGAGGCTGCGCTCGGAGAAGTCGTTCAGTCCGGCGAGGCATGGCACCGAAAACCCCTTTTCGACGGGAACGAGAGAGTCTTGCTGATGAACCTGGGAGCCGCGCGTGACAACCCGGATGCCTACTTGAGCAGTAGTTTCCATGCCCAGGTTGGTACGGAGCGTAGGATCCTGCGCAATACCAGGGGAGGCTACGGTCTAGCTTTCAGACGGGTTACGGTCGAGCAGACGGGCGAAAGCGAGAACTTCGGGCTGATTTCCATACCCCTGTTTCTTTCTCACAGCACTGCGGACAATCCACTGGATCCTGCTGCAGGCAGTCAGTCATCCATTCGGTGCGAGCCCTACTACGACGTGATGGGTTCTGACGCAGTATTTCTGAAGATGCGCGGAACGCACATCCGGTACGTACAGCTCTGGAACCGGCCGACCGTGATTGCCGCAGGGCGAGTGTCTGCCGGAACGATCTTCGGCGCGGCGGAATCCGATATTCCAGCCGACGAGCGGTTCTATGCGGGTGGGGGGGATCGGTGCGAGGATATGCTTTCCAGAGCCTGGGGCCTATGACCAACAATGTGGCGACGGGCGGACGCTCCATGATCGAAGTCAGCCTCGAGCTGCGGACGAGAATATCCGAGCATATAGGGTTCGTCATATTTGCGGACGGCGGCAATGCTTTCAGTGACGAAATGCCCGATGACATTGGTGATCTGATGTGGGCCTGCGGTGCGGGTATCCGGCTTTACACAGGAATAGGTCCGCTCCGCCTGGATGTAGCCGCGCCGCTTAATAGGCGCGAGGGTACGGACGATAGTTTCCAGGTATATTTCAGTATCGGCCAGTCTTTTTGACGAATAGGAGTCCGGGATGTCTCGAAGAAGAGTTGCTGGTGTGATTGTCAGAAGAGCGCTCATCGGCATTGTATTCATTGCCATCATAGGCGCGATATTCTTCGCGGTGCTGCAGACTGTCCCTGCCAGAAACTACCTTGCCCGAAAAGTCGCCGAAATGCTTTCATCGGCACTCAACTCCGAGGTGGCAGTGAGCGCCATTGACGGTGCCGTGCCGTTTAATGTGCGTATTGCGCATCTGTCGGCCGAGCGAGCCGGAGTGACATGGCTCGAAGTCGACGCCTTCAGCCTCCGCTGGTCACCCGCGTCGCTGTTGACAGGCAGGCTCAGCATCCGGGAATTGTACGCAGGTACCGTTACGGTTCGGCCTCCGCCCGAACACAGTCGAGTCGCGCAACCTGCCCATCCATTCCCGCCGGACATGGCTGCGCGGATGTCCCGGATTACGGTGCAGAAACTGGACATAGGCCGGCTGGAACTTGATCGGCAACTGCTGGGGAACGCGATCGTGTTGCAGGTGACGGCGCGCATGAAAAGACGTTCCCGGAAAGAGAGCGGATCAGCATCCGCGCATATTGAGACCATTGATGGTACAGATGCCGGACTGATAATCAATGCTGAAGCCAGTTATGCCGAGCCGCATGCCGTCATCACGGTCGACATCTCGGCCCGGAAACTGCCGTGGCGCTCTGTTCTTCTCGAGAATGTGGGGTTTCATGCACGGCTGACTGAAGACTTCGGTACGCCGGCCGGACTGCAAGGGAATGCCATTTTTTCAGCAGTCGGGCTTCCGATCGCCAGGCAGGACGGGCCGGTTCCCGTCGCCATCGCGGTCGAGGCAACGCTCACAAACGGGTTGTTCACGTTGTCGGCCCATGCCGTTGCATCGGAGCACGATGCTGTCAGGGCGAACTGCTCCGTGCCTGTCGAAGTCTCGCTCGCCGGGATGACCGCACGAGCAGGCAACGATGCAAAC
>SPBP01000148.1 GCA_004525935.1 Lentisphaerales bacterium
GGGGTAGGGGGGATAGGGGTCACGTCTCGACAATCGACATTATAGCTAAAGGAAAGATAAACCCTCTCCAAAGCAAAGCAAGGCTGAAACTATTTTCAGAAGAAACAGAAACAAACAGGACATAGAAATAGTCCGACATAATAAACACATTTGGAAAAAGGAAAACTGTCCAACAAAAACTTGAACTTTATCAAAATTGGCTGCGCAAATTTTGAAAAGTTAAGTCAACGTTGGATGCCGACAGAAATCAGAGATTGCAGAGCTCATCCTGGTTTCGTAGTATGTGTGTACTGGAGGTGATCAATCATGCTGAAGTCAGTTGAAGCTACAATCGAGGCAGACGGAGAGATCCACCTGAGAGAAAGCGTCCACTTGTCGCACGCTTGCCGGGCAATCGTGACGATAATCGAGGAACCCGATATTCCTGAGACGGCCATTCTCAGCGAAGCAGCACTCGGCGAAGATTGGAACCGACCCGAGGAGGAAGAAGCATGGTCTCACCTGCAGCAGGTTCGATAGTCCTTGTCACCTTCCCATTTTCGGACCTTTCCGCCGCCAAGTTGCGTCCGGCAATCGTCCTCGCTTCTGCCGAACGTGACGACTGGATTCTTTGTCAGCTCACCAGCAATCCCTACTCTGATCCGAATGCTGTTCAAATTGGCGAAACGGATTTCGCATCAGGTTCTTTGCAACGCACGAGTTTCGCCCGTCCCGGCAAACTGTTCACGGCGAATACGTCCCTAATGAAATCTGAAGTCGGTCGCCTCACCCCTGTTGCCTTCCAAAACGTGCTCACATCCGTGATAGGTATCCTTCACGGTTAAACTGGGAGCATCCAACAAGATGCGTGGAGCACATTCGCACGTACCCGCGCGAAATGCTAACGCACGACGTTGTGCCCCAGAAGATAGGTGTTGACGTCATAAGTCATAAGTCGTAATATGCAGGGATGAGAATAACACTATCCATACCGGATGTTGTCGCGCACCGGTTTCAGGCGGCGGTACCCGCTCGCCAGCGGTCGCGCCTCGTAACCCGTCTGCTTCAGCACGAGTTGTCAGAACGTGACAATTCTCTGGCGTCAGCCTGCCGCGCTGCGAATCGCGACCAAGCACTGGAGCGCGAAGTCGACGAATGGCAATCCTTCGACGACCGGATTGAGGAATGAGCGACACACCCATCAAGCGGGGCGATATCTGGTGGGTCAGTCTCGATCCAGCGCAGGGCTCTGAGATCAAGAAGACCCGACCGTGTGTCGTGCTTACGCACGACACAATGAATCGACTCCGTCGCACGGTGATCGTCGTTCCCCTGTCGACGGCGGCCAGGCCGCACCCACCCATCACAATCCCTGTCACATGTCAAGGCACGTCCGTCGTTGCTGTGGTCGACCAGATGCGTGCCGTCGCCAAGCACAGACTGAAGTCCAAGGTGGAGACTCTCTCCCCGGACGAACTTGATGAAGTCTGTCAGGCTGTTTCGTCGATACTCGAGTTGCGATAGGAGAGGCACAACCAGACCTTGCACAAGTATTTCTGAATGGCCGTGGCCATTCAGAAAACTGTGAAGGCAATCGTGTTGTGCAGATAATATGAAGATCATAACTGGAAAACTAGAGTGTGGACATACAGCACCAGATCCAAGCATTGAGTGCTGGATTCCCGAGAGGAACCATACGGGAATCGGCATGGTTATCCTGCCGGGCGGCGGGTACGGCGGCCTTGCCGAGCATGAGGGGATAGGCTACGCAGAACATTTCATGAAAGCCGGTATAGCGTGTTTCGTTGTTTCCTACCGTCTCGGCTCTCAGGGCTTTCGGCACCCAGCGATGCTGGAAGACGCTCTTGCGGCGATTTGTACGATCCGTTCCGGAGCCCACGAATACGGCGTGGACCCGCATCGACTGGGAATCATGGGCTCATCGGCCGGCGGACACCTAGCGGCCCATGTGCTTATCGCATGGGACCAATACAAGAGCGAAATCTCGCTGCGTCCGGATTTCGGCATTCTCTGCTATCCGGTAATAACGTCTACTGGATCACATGCACACAAGGACTCCTTTCTCAACCTTGCAGGAGAAGCTGCATCGGAATCGCTGCTCGATGAACTTTCGTGTGAAAAGCATGTATCCGCGGAGACTCCCCCCTGCTTCATCTGGCACACTGGCGAAGACGCCGGAGTGCCAGTCGAGAACAGTATGCTGTTCGCTTCAGCTCTCAGAGAATATGGGGTGGCCTTCGAGTTACACGTCTACGCGAAGGGCGGACATGGTTTGGGTCTCAATGCGGAATTCTCATGGGAGACTGACTGTTTGCGATGGATCAAGGAGACCGCACAACAAAATCCTCGAGCGTAGCGTCTAAAGCCGCACGCTCAGGATAACGTTGGCACTCTGGATATGAGACGGGTCTTGCGTGGCAGAGGGATATTTGCTACAGTGCCATCATGACAACAGTACAAGAAATTGAAGCAGCCGTTGCGCATCTTCCGGATCCGGATCTGGGCAAGTTCCGATCCTGGTTTGAGGAATTCGACGCCAAAGCGTGGGATAAACAGTTCGAGAGGGATGTGCAAAGCGGGAAACTGGACAGTCTTGCCGACCAGGCCATTCAGGACTTGGCCGATGGACGGTGTAAGGAACTGTGAGTCATCACGCTAATCCTCGTTTCTGGAAATCATACGGCTGCCTGCCAAAGAACATCCAGAAACTTGCAGACAGTAGCTTCTCCCTCCTTAAAGCGGATTCGCGACATCCATCGTTACACCTCAAGAAGGTCGGACGCTATTGGTCCGTCCGTGTCGGCGACCACTACCGTGCGATGGGTGTTCAATCACCAGATGGGATCGTCTGGTTTTGGATTGGTACACATGCGGAATACGACAGGTTGACTCAATCCTGAGATGTGCGAACCACAAACTGAACCGTATTCAAAACAGCTGCGCCATTTTGAAACGGTTAGTTTCACGTTCTGCGCAAGAAGATAACATCATGATGCACAAACATCTTGACATCACCGTTGCGCGTTGTATAGAGTGGCATCATGAGAACTACGTTAACTATCGATGACGACCTTATTGCTGCGGCCAGAAGCCTAGCGCAAGCAAAGTCGGAATCTCTCGGGAAAGCTATATCCGACCTCGCTCGACGCGGCCTGACCGCCACGCCACGGGTTCGCCGGAATCCCCACGGCTCAGGGTTTCCTGTTTTTTCCGTTCCGACGGGAGCACATCCCATCACGTTGGAGGACGTGCGCAGGGCGGAGGACGAAGAATAATGGTCTGTTTGCTTGATGTAAACATGATGATCGCCTTGGCATGGCCGTCTCATGTTCACCACCATAAGGCGCAGGCATGGTTTTCCAAGAATGCGTCATTGGGGTGGGCAACTTGCCCCCTAACCCAGTGTGCATTCGTTCGAATCTCCTCCAATCAGAAAATCATTCCGGATGCTGTCACCCCCAAGGAGGCATTAGCTTTGCTTGAGGATGTTGTCAAACATGCGAACCATACCTTTTGGACAGATGACATCAGCATTCTCGAAGACCACATTCCCTCCGATCTTCTTGTCGGCCATAGACAGATCACAGACGCCTACTTGCTCGGTTTGGCCATTCGACACGGAGGTCGTCTCGTGACGTTAGATAAAGGGGTCTCGGCGCTGCTGTCAACACGGAGCCCGCATCGCGCCGCGCTCCACGTCCTGCCGGCCTGAGAGAGAAAGACGGGCGCAGAACCATGCGCTGGAGAATATCGGCACTAACGCGCCGAATTCTCAGCTTGACGTTCGCACAGGAATCAAAATGCGAGATAAACCAAACATATTGCTCATCCACGCTGACCAGCATCGATATGACTGCCTGGGGGCGTACGGCAACGAGGACATCAAAACACCCAATATCGATAAACTTGCTCAAGACGCCGTGCTGTTCGAGAACAGCTTCTGCCCTCATCCGGTGTGTACGCCGTCACGCTATTCCCTGTTGAGCAGTCAGTACATCCACCAGCACCGCGGCCTCACAAATGTGAGCACGCTCTCCCGTGATATTCCAACGTTGCCAAGAATTTTGCACGATAACGGCTACAAGACTACAGCCGCAGGAAAAATGCATTTTACTCCTACCTACCTTGATGTTGGGTTCAGCGAGATGTACCTGGCTGAGCAATGCGGGAATGGCCGATACGATGATGATTACCATCGCTGGCTCCGGTCGGAAGGGCTCTGCGACCGAATCGACATGATAGACCAGGTAAATAAGTACCGAAAGGAAGCTCCGTGCGAGTACTGGGAGCACTTCGGGGCCTTCCCCTCAGATCTTGATGAAGAGCATCATTCCACCACGTGGATCGGCGACAGGGCGGTCGAATGCCTGGATCAATGGACAGGAGGCGGCAACTTTCTCATGGTGGGTTTTATCAAGCCGCACCATCCGTTCGATCCGCCGCAACCGTGGGCAAGCATGTACGACCCCCGATGTCTTGAGCTTCTGCCTGGATGGACTGAGGAACTCGTCCACGGAGACAAGGGAGAAAGTTTCTTTTCCTACAAAGGTCTGATGGAAGCCTCTCTCAGGCGGGTGATGGCTCTATACTACGCCACAAGCTCACAGATCGACTACCATGTAGGGCGGATGATTTCCCTTCTCAGGGGGAATAGGCTGTATGACAACACCATCATTGTCTACACTGGCGATCATGGCGACTATATGGGGTACCATCATCGTATCCTGAAAGGCTACCGCATGCTGGAGCCGCTCATACGTATTCCGCTTATCATCAAGTATCCCTCGGGCAATCAATCAGGCGCAAGAGATTCGCGCCTTGTCAACAATATTGACGTGGCGCCAACACTACTGTCCGCTGCAGGCATCACGCCTCCCGATACGATGGTGGGAATAGACCTCACGGACAAAGAAGCCAGTGCCGAGTACGTATTTGCCGAACAGGGGAACGAGTACATGGTCCGGTCAAAGACCAGGAAACTCTTGCTCCACCGTAACGACAAGCAATCCATGTTCTTTGACTTGGAGCGCGATCCAATGGAGCTTGAAAATCTCATCAGTAATGTGCAATACGAATCGGACATCTCGCTCCTTCGCAAGCAGCTCGAAGGATGGCCTCTCTTTGATGAGAGCGTGACAAACAATCTTGATCCGCACGCACCGCAATGCCACGCGACAAACGTTCCGACTGGTGATACAGGACTCTGTTCCCACTTTGAATCGATCATGATGAAGAACGCGAACAAGCCCATTGAGGCGACGCTTGACAGCGCGCCTCATGGGTGACGTTCGCCAGAAGAATAGATGTCGGGGGAATAGATTGACACAGCCCCCTCCTTGGCGTACGGTATCACGTACGGAAAGGACAATACCCTATGACTAGCATGACCGCCACGCAAGCGCGAAAACAGCTCTACACGCTGCTTGATGATATATTCGAATCGCACGAGCCGATACAGATCGCAGGCAAACGGCATTCTGCCGTTCTCGTATCCGAGAACGACTGGCGTTCCGTTCAGGAAACGCTGTACCTCAACAGTGTTCCAGGCATGCGCGACTCAATTCGCAAGGGGCTATCCACGCCAGTGGAAAAGTGCAGCACGGAGCTTGACTGGTGAGCTGGGCGATCGTCTACACCAATCAGGCAAAACGAGACGCCAAGAAACTGTCGCGCTCGGGGCTGAAGCCCCAAGCGGAGAAGCTTCTCAAGCTTCTGTCAGCCGACCCATATCAGAACCCGCCACCATACGAGAAGCTCGTCGGGGACCTTGCAGGAGCGTGCTCCCGCAGACTGAATATTCAGCATCGCCTTGTCTATCAGATCCTCGATGACATCAAGACGGTCAAGATCATCAGGATGTGGACACACTACGAGTAGGCTTAGCGAACAAGATCAATGCGGCGGACGGCTTGCCTTTCACGGGTGCATCAGCACTGCTGGCCCAGTGACATTCGGCACGCCTTCGGATGTCGTGAGGAGTTGCAGTGAAACACTGGATATTATGATGCAGGGAGGGGGTTACTGCTTCTCGCCAACGCACGCTCTGCAGGACAATTCCCCGACCGAGAACGTTGTAGCCATGTACGAGACGGTACGCAAACACGGAACATACTGACAGCGACAACGGCGTGCATGGTAGGCTCGCAA
>SPBP01000453.1 GCA_004525935.1 Lentisphaerales bacterium
GAGTACCCCGGCGCCGAAAGTGATTCCTCGATGGGTATGTCGGGGTTGGGTCGATGGAGCAACAGCAGATCTATGCGATCAGTCTTCAGTCGGGTTAACGATTCATCTGCCTGCTTCAGTATCGTTTCACGATCGTTAGCCTGAAGTTCCAGGCCCTGCGACGTGCACTCTCTGCGCACAACGCATTGACATTCAATGAGATGATGTCGGTGTTGAGCCTGAAATCGTGTTCCGGTTACTGGGCACAGTCGTTTTGATTGACGCAGACAGGGGTAGATTCTGATCAAGTATATCAAAGACTCGCTGCTGGTACGAGGTAAGTTCTGTCTGGCGATTGAACCGGATGGCATTTTCCCCTTCACCTATTCGGCACACGTTGTCCGTAATCGTTGAGAGAGCCTGTAGCAACCCGTCCCAACGGCGTATCGGTTGCCCGTCTTGTGAACATTTTGTCTGCCGCTTTGTCTGACTGTTCCGTGAAGGCTTGGCTTGCGCTACTGGATCGCGTGCAACACGTTCTGCTTCAAGATTCTCTTCCGCATACAGCAATGGAGCCAAGGCCTGCCGCATATGCCACTCGATGTAATAAGCCAGCATGCACAGGAAAACATGAGCTCGCACTCGGGTTTCCAGCCTGTGATGGATAGGGCGGATACTCAAGTCTACCCCCTTGAGTGTTCGGAATGCTTTTTCTACATTCCCTAACCGTTTGTAGGCCTTGACCGCATCTGCCGTTGATAACACATCGGACTGCTCGCTGGTTCGTATGACATAAATTCCATCCAGCGATTTCTCACGTGCGATCTTTTCAGTTCGGCGCGTCCAGGATATATGGCTGTCTCGTATGGTCAGGGAGAAGTGCTTTCCGACTTTGTATTTCTTCAGGATTACTCCCGCCTTTAACCCGATTTCCGAGGCTGATAACAGTTTCTTGGTGCGTCGGCCAACTTCTTTTTCCAGCTTCTTAAATAATGCCTCGGTGCAATCGAGTAGTTCATTGCGTGTCCGCTCCCGATCTTGCGCCAAAAGCGGGTTGTAACAAGCAATTAACCGTTCCCCCTCGAAATCCGGATGCGTAATCTCTGCGATATTCCGCGATGTAAACAGAGGCGCATCTGATGGATCATGTGTTTTGAGCAACGTGAAAATATCGCTACTGCGTAGGCAGGAGATCCATCCGCAGCCATCCACTGAGCGAAGCTTTTCGATCTGAGGCTGTGTCAACATCCCCCGGTCCCCGACCACGACTAACTGGCCTATGCCAAACTCTTTTCGAAGCGTCTGAATCTGATCTGGAACTGTCGCCGGATCCCCCGTGTTTCCTGGATAAACCCGGATTGCTACTGGACGTCCATCTCGATCCGTAAGCAGACCATAAACGATGCAGGACAGCTTCAGTCCATCACGGTTTTTGCCTCGTACGGCCAGTGGGCAGTGGCTTCCGTAATAGGAGCTACTGGATACATCGTAGAAAACCATCGACCCCTCATCGAGATGGCGTTTGGCCAGTTTTTTCTCAATGAAAGGTTGGTGCTCCAGTAACCAGTCCATGGCGGCATACAAATCATTCTCATCAACACCCTCGACATTAAAGGCCTGGGCAATGGTGGTATCAGTAAACAAAGCACCAGTCTCCAGTTTGGACCCCGGCCGCAAAATGCGTTGGGCCAGCATGGCGGAAACCAAATTCCGCTCTCTCGACGGTTTCGAGGCGATCAGCTCCGTCATGCCAAGTCGATCCATGGCCAGCGTGATCGCTCGAACATGCCCGCAAGGAAGGGAACGTTCAACGGCGTAGTGATTGGAAGGGAGTAGCGTTTCACCCTTGAGAATAATCCGCAAAGCAACAATGGCTTCTTCAGGAAGCGCGGAAAGATTGGCCAGAGTTTTTTTAACGGTTTTCCCGCCGACCCTGCTCGATTCACGCAGCAGGATCGCGGGCGGCGAGTTGCGGTTAGGTATTTTATCGATATACATGGACGCTAATATAGAGATATTACGCAGTATTGCAAGATAATAATAGAAATAGTTAATTATTTACATGGGCACATTTGGAACGTAATAAAACAGTCGTTACTGTCTTATTGTCAATGAGTTGCGCTCAGTTAAGCGAGTGAAAAACCTCGGAACTTCAGATTAGCGGCGGCATGTCGCCGCATTGCCCCCCTTGATCCTTTCGGCCCCGAGGGTGCGGGCTCGGTGCTTTTGCTCGGCGCTCGGCTCGCGCGCGGGGGAGCGCCTGCAAAAGAAGGCAGGAAGTTTCCCCTGA
>SPBP01000202.1 GCA_004525935.1 Lentisphaerales bacterium
ATGTATGGGGATCCGGAATTGACAATCTCTTGGCAATGACCGTTTACACCGGAGCGACCGTGAAGAGTTACTTTGCCCTCACCGATCACCTCCGCTCTGTTCACGCCCTGGTAGACGAGACTGGTGCAATAGTTGAGCAATACAAGTTGGATGCCTGGGGCCGAACCACTGTTTACGATGGCAACGGGGTGCCGCTCACGAAATCAGCGATTGGAAATCGGTACGCCTGGCAAGGACGTGAGATTTCCTGGGTTACTGGCCTATATTACTTCAGATTCAGAACCTGGGACCCAATATCGGGAAGATTCCTGAGTAATGATCCAATCGGGATAAGCGGCGGCCTCAATCAGTACATTCTGGCTGGGAATTGTGTAACCATGTTCCGCGATCCATTCGGATTGTATATGGGTGCGCCGGGTGCTGAAACATGGCATCCGATGGCAAAGGAGGAGTGGGTAGGGGGATGGGATGAACCATCGCCCCTCCCGTTGTCGCAATGGGGTTAATTCCTCATATTTGTACCGCCTTGCGACGGTATTTACCAGCATGTAACTTTCTTACACTGGGCGACCCCCGCAACCTTGCCCCATCCGGGGAGTAGTTTGTAGACCTTTAGCAGTATCCTATTGCACATTCCCTGCACCCAACAAGCCCGAGTCGCCTGATGTGCTTATCCTCGAACCAGCAATTGTCCTTCATGGAGATACGCTTGTACTTCATACACCGTATACGCCTGCGAATCCAGTGATCCAGTTCATTGAGCTGGGCCAGATTGCGGGTGAACGGTGCGTAGAAGTAGTTCACAGTTCCCCTGATGACAACGTTTAACCTCTTGATAACTTACGCATCCAAGTTGTGGTGCCGGGTAGTAGCCTGCCGGATCTTGTCCTTGAAGCGATCCTCCGCCTTGCGGCCCATGCGGACCGTTAAGGAGTTGATCTGGTAGCCAAGGAAGTCGAAGCCGTCCTTGACCCTGACAATACGTGTCTTGTCAGGATGCAATTGCAGTTCGAGTTCGGTTTCTATAACTTGGCGTATCAACTCAAGCGCCTTTTCCGCTTCTTTCCTGGATTTGCAGACGATTACAAAGTCATCCGCATAGCGAACGAACTTGAAACCATGCTTGTCCAGTGACCAGTCAAGGTGGTTCAGGACGATGTTTGCCAGAAGAGGAGAGACTACTCCTCCCTGTGGCGTACCTTTGCGGGTACGTTTGATCATCGTTCCTTCCATCACCCCAGCCTGCAGGAACTTCTTGAGCAAGGCCAGCATCTTACCGTCAGCCACTTCCGCTGCTACCATGTCATATATGAGCTTATGTGAGATATTGTCGAAGAAGGCGACGATGTCGGCTTCAACGATCCACATGCCCCAACCTCGGCGGCAGTGTCTCATCAACTCTTTCATGGCTGTATGGCAGCTGCGGTTTCTCCTGAATCCATGAGAGCTATCATGGAAGAGGCGCTCGAATATCGGCGCCAACAGTGCTCTGAGCATTTCCTGTCCGACGCGATCGCGTACGGCAGGAATGCCGAGTGGACGAAATTTTCCAAGACCTTTCTCAATGAAACGGCGGAGCAGGGGAAGAGGGCTGAAAGTGCCGCTCTTTAGTTCCCTCAGCAGTTTGGCCAAGTTCTCGTCCCAATTGGACTCAAACATCTGTACAGACTGCTTGTCCACTCCCGCCGCGCCCCGGTTTGCCCGGACTTTCCGCCACGCCTTGTAGAGCGTGTCCGGAGTGATCCGGCCGGTAAGCGAGTGATGGCGAAACTTCTTTTTCGGAATGCGCAGCATACTACTTGTTTCCCTGTCTTTGTTACTACCGGGCTGATTTGGCCACCGAGAGCCTTGAGAGTGTATTAGCACTCACACCTGCCAACCCCGAAAAGGAGGGGGTAGGCCTCTGATGCGGTTCATTACAGGCGTACAAACATCTTCCCGTGTACTCGATATCCTTCCAGCCTCTGTCTTAGGTGGACTCCTTTGTCCTCCCGGAATGGGTGAACTCCTCTGAGCCCGCTGTGGCCCCTGAAGAGCAAGGGTCAGGAATTAACCCCGAGCTCATCTCCGCATCACCTCGCCACTTCGGCTTAGCCTTATAGGTCCGGTTATCCCTTGTGGGAACGAAGCGGGTGCCTCGTCGGTACACCAACAGTACCATTTTGCTCAGGCGAAACCGACAAGCACCCCGCAAGGCCGACTGACTAATCGCCTGTGTCAGTCGACGGCTACAGCAAGCCACGCTTCAGTGAACGTTCGGACCCTGGCGCGACGAGCGAGGCCGAATCGCGGCTCCTCCCGAGCTGACGCCGCCTGCCTCCATCATCCCGCCGGATTACTCCGACTACCTAGGTACATACCCAGTCACGGTTCGAGCAGCGTCTTCTGCACGGGGACGAACCCGCACAGGTAGGCTTTTCATCCGTTTATGATTCCAGAGTTACCTCCTTCCTCAACTTAGTTCTGTTGGTCTGCGACTCGCGCGAACGTCTACCTTGAGAGTTTTGGCGCGTGTCGCCAAATACTTCTCCAAGGTTTTGTTGAACTAAGCCGCTACGCGGCAGTTCAAGAAAGATCTTATCCTTTGGTGCGATGACTGCCAATCTATTTTCTTATGAGGGGCTGCATGGTGCAGCCCCGTAACATAAGGAGGAGAGTCATGAAGGCACTGAGGCGGCGAATGGTGGAGGATTTGCAACTGGCAGGGATGAGCGAGGCGACGCAACGAGAGTATGTTCGGGCGGTGCGCCAACTGGCTGAGCATTATATGAAGAGCCCGGAACTGATCGGCGAAGAGGAGATCCGGCAGTACTTTCTGTACGTTAAGAACGTGAAGAAGTGGGCCCGGCCTACCTGCACCACGTCCATCTGCGGCATCAAGTTCTTCTGGGAACGTACGCTCAAGCGCGACTGGACCACGGTCGGTCTGGTGCGGCCTGCCCGCGAGAAGAAGGTTCCTGTGATTCTGACACGGGAAGAGGTGATCGCGATTCTGCAGAACGTCAGGAGCTTCCGTTATCGTGTGTGCCTGCACACGATCTACGCCTGCGGTCTTCGCCTCGGCGAAGGTGTCCGGTTGCAGGTGGGTGACATCGACAGCGCCCGCGGAATGATTCATGTGCGTAATGGTAAAGGCGGTAAAGACCGGTATGTGCCACTTCCAGCAGCCACTCTTCACCGCCTTCGGGAAGTCTGGAAGACACACAGGAACCAGAACTGGATATTTCCGATGGCCGGAAAGCCGGGGCGCGGATATCAGAGCGAAGGCCTGCTGCGCACGGCCCTGGAGCCCTCCAGCAAAAGCGTTGTTCAGGCAGCATTCCGAAAAGCACTTCAGGCTGCCGGTATCCGCAAGAAGGCTCATGTTCATACTCTCAGACATTCTTATGCCACTCATTTGCTGGAAGCAGGCGTCAACCTGCGGCAGATTCAGGTGAACCTCGGGCATAACAGCGCCCAGACTACCTCGATCTACGCTCATCTTACCGACATAGGAAAAGAAAAAGCCCGGCAGACTCTGGATCAAATCATGAACGATCTACCCTGAGCTGCCGGACATGCCGGCGCTTGCGGATATATTTCTCCGCTACCGCTGCCAGTATGTTGCTCAGTTTGGTGCAGGTATGCTGCCCAGCCACCGTCGAGCGATGAACGCCATCATCGTCTGCCGGACTCCTTCGCTGGGTGGCAGCCTGTACCGCTGTCCATCGTGCGAGCGGAAGCATTATAGCTACCACTCCTGCGGACATCGACACTGTCCCCGCTGTGGATTCGATTCCGCCGAAAAGTGGGCACGCTCCCAGTCTGCCCGGATCCCGAGAGGCCCGTGCTTCCTGATGACTGTTACAGTACCCCATGAACTCAACAGTCTTATCCGATCTCACCAGAATGATCTGTATGCCCTCATGTTCAGCGCATCTGCTGAGGCAATAAAAAAGCTGTGTGCCGATCAGCGGCATCTGGGCGCTCAGCCCGGCATGCTCGGGGTCCTCCATACATGGGGGCGCGATATCGGCTATCATCCGCATGTTCACTTCATTGTTCCAGCAGGCGGCATTAACCCAATGGGCAAGTGGATGCCAACCAGGCATCCCGATTTTCTGGTGCCGGTCAAGGCCCTCTCTGTCATCTTCCGCGCCAAGTTCCGCGATGCACTGAAACGACTCGGGCTGTTTGATGCAGTTCCGGCCATCGCCTGGGAAAAGAGCTGGGTTATCCACTGTGAGCCTGCCGGTCAGGGCCCTGAGATCATCCGGTATCTGGCCCGTTACATTCACCGGGTCGCGATAACAAACAGCAACATCATTTCGCTGAAGAATAACCATGTCACATTCCGCTATCAGCCGGTCGGCACGAAGATCTGGAAAACAATGACACTACCAGCACTCGCCTTCATGGCTCGCTTCCTTCAGCATGTCCTGCCCAAAGGTTTTACCAAAGTACGATACTACGGCTTCCTGCATCCACGATGCGCTGCCAAGCTTGAATCAGTTCGCGAACAGCTCGGAGCATCTCCGCAGCCAGTGCCGGAAGACGCTCCGCAGTCTATGCTCTGTCCTGTATGCCAGACGCCGCTCCAGCTTGTTACGGAACTGCCGCGCACGAGGGGGCCACCATGAATCTTGAAGCTGGTTACATCCACTTTACAGCTCTGTCGCTGAGTTTTCGCACTCCGCGCCCAGTTACAGCTTTGCCTTACACAGGAAAACAGCACCCTGTCAACGTTTCTAAACGGCCTTACAACACCTTCTCCGGCTCGCATAGCAGGATGCTTTACGCTTCCATCGACGCAAAGACTCGCGCTATAAGCCGATCACTCCCGATCCGCACACAATAGAAATTACTTACAGGCTTTCTTCAACACCGGGCTTGTTCAACCATGGATTGCAGCGCGGCTATCGCGCGCTACCAATCCTTATTTCGTTAGCCGGAATTCTCTAAGCTGTTGCAAGCTGATATGAGAATTCGTTCACATCGGTTTGTTGCTTGGCGTGCTCGACCGTCATGCTGACAACATGGCCATCCTTGTCCACTTCGACCA
>SPBP01000310.1 GCA_004525935.1 Lentisphaerales bacterium
CTCGATTTCCTCGAACTTCTCCAGAAGGCGCCGTTCGATTTCTGTACCGACGGCAACCGAGCCTTCAAGAGAAGCCGACGGCAGGCGGACGACGTTTATGGCGATAGCGCCCTCATCCAGGTCAGGCAGAAACTCCGTGCCGATGAAGGGAATCAGCGTAAGCGCCGCCACGAGCAGGCCGGTTGCAACAAGAACCGTGGTCCATCGTTTCCGCAGAGCCGCGTCCAGAAGGCGCAGGTAACGGCGCTTGAGAACCCGGATCAACAGACTTTCCGTTTCAACTTTCTTCCTTTTCAGAAAGACTGAGCAAAGTGCAGGTACGATCGTAAAGGACGCAAGCAGCGAACCTGCCATTGCAAAGCACATGGTCAGTGCCATTGGACGAAACATCTTGCCTTCCATCTCTTGCAGGGAGAACAGGGGAAAGAACACGATGACAATGATCAACACAGCAAACAGGACCGGGCGAGCCACTTCGCGAACGGCCTCATAGGTCACGCGCGTTCGGGATAGCTCGGCCTGTGCCGGATCCGAAAGATGCCGGGCGATATTCTCCGTAATTACAATCGAAGCGTCCACGATCATGCCGATCGCAATAGCGAGTCCGCCGAGACTCATCAGATTCGCCGAGACGCCCTGTGCTCGCATCAGGATGAAGGCCGCCAGGGCCGTGATCGGCAATGACAGAGCAACAATGATGGAGGCTCGCAGGTTGCCGAGAAAGAGGAAGAGAACGATGATGACAAATACGCCTCCCTGAAACAGGGCGGAAGTCACCGTACGGATGCATGCCTGAATGAGCGCGGTGCGGTCATAAAATGTACTGATTCTGACATCTTTCGGAAGACCGGACTGAATCTTCGGTATGATCTTCCTGACCCCGTCCACGACGAGTTTCGAATTCTCGTCTTTGAGCATGATCACCATGCCGGCAACTCGTTCTCCTTTGCCGTCACGTGTGACCGCCCCCTGCCGGGTCATTGGGCCGAGTTGCACCGTGGCGATGTCTTTCAGATAGATCGGGGTCCCGTCTTCTGCCTCCAGCACGATGTTCTCGATGTCGGCGATGGTCTGGATAAGGCCCACACTGCGGACGTACGATTGCTCCCAGCCCTTTACGAGGAAATTACCGCCCGCATTCGCGTTGTTCTCTTCAATGGCTTCGATCACGCCGTTCAGCGTAACGCCATACTTGAGCAGCTTTGATGGCTCGACCAGAACGTGGTATTGTTTGACGCGTCCACCGAAACTGTTGACTTCGTTAACACCATGGAGCCCCCTGAGTTGGGGCGCAATGATCCAGTCCTGGATCGTACGCAGTTCCATCGGTGAGCGAGTGTCGCTCTCAAGCGTGTACTGGTAGATCTCTCCCAGGCCTGTGCTGATCGGTCCCATTTCCGGTTCAGCCCATTCCGGCAGTGCTTCCTTGGCCGCTTGAAGCCGTTCAAAGACGAGCTGCCGGGCGAAGTAAGTGTCCACATGATCCTCGAACACTATGATCACCTGCGAGAACGCAGCCTTGGACATCGACCGGATCTGGCGAACATCGGGCAGCCCCTGCATGGCCAGTTCCAGGGGAAACGTTACCTGTTGCTCCACATCCGAGGGTGCGAGGCCCGGTGCCTCGGTGAGTACCATGACCTGAACGTTTGACACATCCGGAAACGCATCGATGGGCAGCGTCTTCCAGGCAAAGATACCGCCTGCGATCAGTACCAGTGTTGCGATGATAACCAGCAACCGCTGGTGAAGAACAAAATGAATGAATCGGTCCAACATAATGACCTCCTAGTCTGCGCAGCCAGCGCCCATTTTTTCTCTCAATACATCGGATTTCAGAAGGAATGCGCCTTCTGTGACGATGGATTCGCCCGCCTGTATGCCGGCAACGACCTCAACGACATCCTGGAAACTACGCCCCGCCGTGATGGGCCGCCGCACGAAGTAGTCATCCTTCCAATGCTTGAAAACAAATTCAGCCCCCTCATCCGTCAGAACCGCCGACAGGGGAACAACCAGAACGTCTTTGGCTTCGTCGGTCGCTATGTTGACCCGGCAGAACATGCCGGAACGCAACAGACCCTCGGTATTCTGGACAAGAGCACGCGCTTTGACTGTCCTTGTTCGTTCATCCATAACGGCCGCGACGTGGTCGATCGAGCCGGAGAATCGTCTGCCGGGGAAAGCTTCCACAGTGATATCAACGGGCATTGGCCTGCCTTTAGCCCCGCCGCCAAGCAATCCCAGGTCCTGCTCGTAGATGTCGATCCACACCCAGAGCGTTTCCATGTCGGCAAGCAACATGACATCAGAACCCGGCTCGACGAGTTCACCGACGACTGCATGTCGCTCAAGGATTGTGCCTGATAGCGGCGCGCGTACCGGCAGTGTTCCGATGTCTGGGCCGTGGCTCTTCTCGCGTGCGGCAAGATCGTGCTCTGTCAGGCCGAGGACGTGCAATGTCTGTTCAGCTGCAACCAGATCGGTTTTGTGCTGCTCATAAGACATTTGAGACTCGATCATGTCCTGTTCCGACGCGACCTTCTGGTCGAAGAGTTGCTTTTCGCGTTCATACGTATTCTTTGACAGTGCAGCCAGGGCTCGGCTTCGCTGGTATTCGGCCAGCGTCTTCCCTAGCTCGGTGCTGTTTATGGTGAACAGAACATCACCCTTGGCGACGCGAGCTCCAATATCCACGGCAACCGACTCGATAACACCTGGAATGCGCGGTGTGACATGCACCGTGGCGTTATCATTGAGTCGAACTTCACCAGTCGCCTGCAGCGTTGCTGTGACCGCTTGTCGGCGTGCCTCTCCCGTGCGGATCAGCCCGTCTTCGGATTTGCCCTGCTTCAGAAGTGATGCCGCAACTTTCACCACGCCTACCTCGTAGCGGCACTCAGCGCAAAGATAAGTCTCGGTTTCATGTTCGCAACGTGCTGTGGCGATCTCGTCCAGCGACATGGACAACGTGTCTTCTTCGCCTTCCCCGTGACCATGGCCGGCATGTTCATCGCCTCCTTTGTTTGCCGCCGCCTGCGCGGCTGCCGCACGTTCGTCGGGGCAGCAGGAGTCGGCTATCACGTTATTTCCACCGAGGCAGATTGCCACGGCAGCAAGAATGGACAGTGGATTGTTTCTGTGTCTGCGTGTCTTCATTGCTTCTCCTCCGGTGTCATTCTTAACAGTTCTTCAATGCTTGTTCCTGTAATTCTCTGGATGTCAGTCAGGGCGATGTGATAATCGGACAGCGCGTCAAGCAGGTCGCCTCTGACGATAAACAGACCACGTTGCGCATCCAGAACATCCAGAAACCCGAACTTGCCTTGCCCGTATCCGTTGTGAGCCGCAGCAAACGTTTCCTCCATGGCAGGGACCACCTTTGAGCGAAGCGTCAGCGCCCTTCTGTGAGCGGACATCAGCCTGGCATGGATCTCGGCCAACTCGGTAGCCAGCTC
>SPBP01000446.1 GCA_004525935.1 Lentisphaerales bacterium
AAGCATTTCATTCTCCGAGCGCACTTGTCCGCCTCTGGAGGAAAATCCGCAATGCATACTGCTGGCACGCCAATCACCCAGTGCCGCAAGGCCAGCAACGTGACAGCTTCAGGGCTCGGTCGGGTATCCGGCATCAAGCCATGCTTCTAACCCCCCGACCAGCGCATAAACATTCACATGGCCATGCTCCTGCAGGACTTCCGCGGCCTCGGCGCTGCTGTTCTCTGCAGGACACGTGCAGTAGAAGACGATCTTACCCGCAGTCGGAAACTCACCAAGGCGCTCCTCCGTCTCGTAGTATGGCACGGAGATCGAACCTGCAATATGTCTGCTCGCGTAAGAACTCGTCGAACGGGTATCCACGATAGTGACATACTCACCAGCGTCAATAGCGGCCATAAGTTCCAACACGCTGATGCGGGGCACGCCGACCGGGTCCGACCCGCTGCACGCCCCAGTGAGCAATGCTGCCAACGCAACACCTGTAAACCGAAGCGCCAATTCCGGCGTAAACAGCCTCATGACTCTCTCCCTGGCAGCCTGTCGGACTTCCCGCCAGAGGCGGGTCTGCCTTTGGCACGATCCGCTTCGCTCCAGGTCCGCCATGCTGCTAGATAAATCCCGATTTCATCGGGATTTGTTATGTTATGGGATATTGAGTAATTATGGATTGTGAAATTGAGAATTTCAAGGTCAACTGGCGAGGGACAGGGAGCGAACAGTATCCGCCGAACATGAGGAATATGTCCGGTGACAATCCGGTCTATTCGGTCAAAAAATTGCAGTTCGCGATGATGGCCCTGTTCTTTCCTGAATAAACAGCGTTTTGCGAAGCAAAACATACTAGCAGGGCTAGGACTTTGCTCCGACGAAGGAGGGGCTAAGTCCGACGCACTGCTAGCTCTGCCACTCCCGCGATCTCCTGGGCCAGCGTGATCCACTGCTCAACACTGATGTCGCTCGGCCTGGCTTTCGGACTCAGTCCCATATTCCCGAGCAGTTCAACAACTGTTGCGTTGTCCAATCCGCTGCCCGCAGCCAGCATCCTGTAAACCTGCTTGCGCCTGTGCGAGAAACATCTCTTCGTGATTCTCGAGAAGACCTTCTTCTCCGGGCCCGAAAGGGCATCCGGTCTCCGAACCATTTTTACTACGCACGACTGAACCACCGGCACGGGCCAGAAACATGTCGGGCTCACTGACTTCACGGCTCTGACATCATAGGCGGTCTGGAGCCATATCGTAAGAAGGCCGTAATCTCCGGAACCTTCTGCCGCGACCATCCTGTCCGCCACTTCCTGCTGCACGGTAACAACTACACATGCCGGACGGTTCATCATCATGGCAAATTCCATCAGGATCCTGCTGCCGGAAGAATAAGGGAGGTTCGAAACAACCTTCATCTGAGCAAGATCGAAACGCCCGCCGGGATCAAGTCGGAGTATATCGCCGCAGATCAGATTCACCGAAGGTTGTTCCCTGAACCGTTCCTGCAGGTAGGCACACAGCTTCGCGTCAATCTCAATAGCCGTAACAGATTCCGCGCTTGCCGCGAGACGCTCCGTCAGAACGCCAAGCCCCGGCCCGATCTCCAGAGCCCGGTCCCTGCCGGTCAGGTCGGCCGCGGCTATGATGATTTCCGCTATGTTCCTGTCGATCAGGAAATTCTGGCCAAGCTTTTTGCTCGGATGAACGCCGAGTTGAGAAAGGATCGAGCGTGCGCTCGACGGACTTGTGAGTTTCACCGGAAGCACGGAACACTCGAAATCGTGCCCATTATTGCCGGATCCTGACGTATGATCGCTCGTGGAGCCTCTCCATCCATTCGGAATACAGGCGGTTGTATTCCTGCTTCCTCAGTTCCAGCTCAATCTGCTCGCTGACATCCCTGAGTAACCGGGCTACAGGATCGCGTCGGCCCTCGACCTTGAGAATGTAGAACGCGTCATCAAGCTCAATCACATCACTGATCTCGCCCGACCCGGTCTCCGACACAGCCTTCGCCAATTCGTCCCGAAGCTCGTCGTAGGCAACCCATCCCCAGTCGCCGCCTTGTTCCCGTCTCACATCTTCGGAGAAATCGTTGGCAAGTTGGGCGTAGTCCGAGCCCTCAAACGCAAGTTTCCTGACGCTCTCGGCCTGCGCCCGTTTGATCTCCGGCTTCGCGCGTGCATCTTTCCTGAGTACAATCATGCGCAGCTTGACTTTCTCCGTGCTTGTATACGCGTCCTTGCTTTTCTCGTATTCCATGCGTACGGCGCCAGGCGACACCACTATCTTGTCTCCAACTTCGCGGCGTTGAATCAATGAAATGATGATCC
>SPBP01000098.1 GCA_004525935.1 Lentisphaerales bacterium
GCGTTGCGCGACGGTAACGATATGGGAGGCGGGTTCCTTGTTTCGATCGACACAATGAAAGCCAGTGTTGCCGAATGCGCCGTTGCCGAGGGAGCGCATATTATCAACGACGTATCGGCAGCAACACACGATGATGGCATGGCGGGTGTTGCCCGGCAAAGCGGAGCCGGGCTGGTCCTTATGCATATGCTGGGTTTGCCCGGAACCATGCAGAATGACCCGCGGTATGAGAACGTAGTCGAAGAGGTGTTCGAGTATCTGTGTTCGCGGATTGATGCGTTGATTGCCGATGGGCTTGAGCAGGAAAGCCTGGCCGTCGACCCGGGCGTAGGGTTCGGCAAGAGTGTTGAACATAATCTTCTGTTGTTGCGCCAGTTGCGCAGATTAGGGCAGTGTGGCAGGCCCGTTGTGGTCGGCGTCTCCAGGAAGAGCTTCTTGGGCAAATTGACTGGACGGGGAACAGGAGAGAGACTTGTGTCCAGCGTTGCCGCTATGTTGTTCGCCGTGGAAATGGGTGCGACCATAGTGAGGGTCCACGATGTCAGGGAATCGGTGGATGCGTTACGGGTTGTCACGGCCCTCGCGGGCGCCGGTGAGAACTAGTGGGTTATTGACAGTTGGATGTTCGGTGAGATTCGGCGGTCGGCCTGTCGTGTGATGGGTGAATGTTCTTGGGGAGTAAGGTGATTTGAGGGGAGAACGGGCATGTATTCGTTCCCTGTGATGGGTTTGCTTGAGATTGTCCTGCTTGCATGCCTGTTTTACTACGTATTTCTCTTTTTCAGGGGGACGCGCAGCGCGCAGGTGTTGACCGGCTTGATTCTGGTCATGCTGGTGCTCTTCGTTGGAACCAGGGCCCTGCACCTGGAGGTGCTCAACTGGTTACTCCGCAGGCTTTCAGTCTATCTTGCGGCCGCGTTCCTGATCATCTTCCAGCCGGAGATCAGGCGAGCACTTGCCGAGTTGGGCAAGCAGCACGTTTTCGTGGCTCCGGAGTCAAACAAGAACACTGTCGACAAGATCGTGCAGGCGGTAGTCTTGCTTGCCGAACGCAGGATAGGGGCGCTGATTGCCATAGAAGGGGAGATTGGCACGAGGTCGGTCCAGGAAACCGGGACGAAGCTCGATAGTCGTGTTGAGGCCTCCCTGCTTGCTACCGTATTCTTCCCGCATACTCCCCTGCATGACGGCGGCGTAATAATCCGGGCCGACAGAATCGTTGCGGCGGGGTGCTTGTTTCCGTTGACGCAACGCTCAGACATGAGCAAGGCACTCGGAATGAGGCACAGGGCAGCCATAGGTCTTACGGAAGAGACGGACGCGGTGGTAGTTGTCGTGTCAGAGGAAACCGGGACGATTTCTGTGGGTTTCAGGGGTCGACTGAGCCAGGATCTCGATGCGGACCGGCTGAGAAGGTTCCTCACGAGAATTCTCGCCAAAGGTCGGAAACAGAAGAGTTCCTGGGATCGCGCCAGAGAGCAACTGGATCTGACCCCGGGAGGAATCGCCAGGTCCGAGCACATGGCGCGACAGGAGGATGCTGATGCCGTCGATTAAGAACACCATTGTCGGCAGATTCTTTGTCGAGAACAAGTCGATCAAAATTCTGTCACTTCTGCTTGCCGTTATTGTCTGGTACTCGATCAGGGGCGTGATCGGCGTCACAAAGGTGGTCCATGACGTACCTGTCGAAGTGCGCGCCAGAGATGGTATCGCCGTTCTATGGCAGTCGGAGAGACAAGTTTCGGTGACCTTCAAGGGAGCCCAGCAGGACATAGAGCGGTTGGAGCAGGCGCAGGCCAGTGGCCAGATCAGGGCAGTCGTGTATGCCAGGGAGAGGGCCCCTGCGAAGGAACTGACCATCGAGATTCAGCCTAAGCACATTGAGAGCCCCGGCGAGGTCAGGGCAATCAGGGTCAAACCGGACAGCGTAACAATCCGCTTGGATGAAGAAATGGAAAGTCAGTTCCTATGTAAGGCTGCGTACAAAGGCAAGCCGGCTGTTGGACAGGTGATGTCCATGTCGTGCGATCCGCCACATGTCATAATTCGAGGGCCCAAACAGGTGCTGAACGAATTGGTGCTCGGCGGATATATTGCCAAGACCGAAGATGTGGATGTAGCCGGGATATCGGAATCGTTCAGCAAGCTAGTGCGTGTTTTGTCACCGGGCGAGAACTGGGGCGCGCAGATTGAGCCTGCGGAAGTACGGGTAAGGGTTACCATTGAGAAAAAGCCGGCGGTTCGCCGGTGGGCTGGCGTTTCCGTCGGTGCGTTGCTGAGATCCACCGCGCCCGTGAGTGTTGATATCCGCCCGGTTTCCGTCGACGTTGTAATGTCGGGCAGTACCGAGGAGCTTGAGTCGATCAAGGCAGAGGATTTCAAAGTACTCGTAGACTGCATAGGATTAGACATGTCTGCAACGTATGATCTGCCCCTGACAGTTCACGTATTGAAGGACGCCAACGTCTTGGTAACTACAGAACCCGCGCAGGTAAAGGTGGTGCTTCGTGAAGCGTTGTAGCCCAGTTGTCGCAGTTGCAAGCATGCTCATCCTGATCTCGCCGGTTGCGCTCGCGCAAATTGCTACGGAGGGGGGCGAGAGCAAGGATCCTGATTTCGTTGAGCTCTTGAGGACCGCCAAGGACGCTACTCGCAAGGGTGACTGGGCCCGCGCCGAGAAGATCTTCAGACGCGCGATAGAACTCAGGCCGAAGGACGAGGAAAGCCAGTTTCTGCTTGGAACGGCGTTGATTCAAACAGGTCAATTCCGCGAGGCACTTGAGCGTCTTGAGCAACTGGAGAAGGAGTTTCCCGACAAGCCAGAGGTGAAGAACAACCTGGCGTGGATACTGATTAAGTCCACGGATCCAAGTATCAGAAATCCTAAACGTGGTCTTCGGTATGCCAGGGAAGCCGTGCTCGCGCAGCCGAGCGATCTCAACATGCTGGGGACGCTCGCAGAGGCTCACTACCAGCTAGGGAACCATGATAAGGCGGTGCGCATTGCGCGAATAGTCTTTGCGGGAGCGAAGATGCGAGGGGCCTCCAATTTTGCTGAGTATGGCAACCTGTTGAGACGGTGCCTGAGAGCGGCGGGTGTGACCGAAGATGAAAGCGGGCTTGACTGAGAATGGTACGGGGGAGTGTCGACGGTAACATGCGAACAGGTCTTCGACAGACATGGGGTGGAATTCTCCTCGTAATGGGATTCGTATTGCTGCTCAGTCTCGTTACGTACGATTGGCACGATATTCCCACTCTGCGTGCGGAGCATAATCAGCCTGCGCGCAATTGTTTCGGACCTGCGGGCGCGTATGCATCCTATGGGCTGCTGCTTCTGACGGGATGCGGGTCCGCGATTGTTCCGTTCTGGTGTGCTGCATTCGGCCTGCTCCTCCTGCTGAAACCCGACACGCGTCTGCTTGGCAAAGTGCTGTGGGCTCTTCTCTTCACCTGTGCTCTCTTGAGCCTTTTGGAACTCAGGCGGGAACAGCTGCAGGAGGTGTGCGCCCGGCTGAACATGCCGCACGCGGGTGGGATACCGGCCCGGCTGATTGCGCGGCGCCTCTTTGTGGAACGCGTAAGTGGGGCAGCCGGCACCGAAATACTTTCATGGCTGATTCTTGCGGCTTCGGGGGTCATGCTGGCCGGCGGCGGAACGATCAGGCGTCTTTACACTCTCAGCGTTGCGGGAACACGGTACCTGCTCGGTCGCATCTCGGAGTGGGTAGCGTCTCGGCGAGGCAAGCAAGAACAGATAGAGCGGGAGCAGCGCCTGCTCCAGAAGCAACAATCACGCTTGGAGGAGAGCGTTCGGAAAGAAGAGAAGCGAGCACGCAGGAAGAAGCAGAAACCGGTGAAGACACCACCGACACCGGAACCCGCGGTATCGGAGCCGACTGAACCAGTGACGGCGAAAGATGAGAAGAATGCTCAACCCGCACCCAGGCGTACCGATCCGGAATCTGAGGAGGGCCCGCAGTATGAATTGCCGGGCCTGAATCTACTCGATGACCTGCCGCCTGCAAAGGATCGGGCCATGAGCAGCGATGTCACCACGACGAGCCGTATTCTGAAAGAGACGCTGTCCGAATTCGGCATTGAAATAGAAGTCACGAACTTTGACCAGGGCCCTGCCGTAACCCGCTATGAGTTGAGGCCGGCACCCGGGGTCCGTGTCGAACGAATTGCGGGTCTAAGCAATAATCTGGCGTTGGCGCTCAAGGCAACAAGCGTAAGAGTACAGGCTCCGGTTCCGGGCAAGGGCGTTGTCGGCATCGAGGTGCCTAACACTACGACCAGCAAGGTATTCCTCCGCGAGATTCTCGAGGGTGAGGAATGGGAAAAGGGAACCGCGGCTCTTCCTCTTGTGCTAGGGCAAGATGTGGCCGGACATGATATTATTGCCGATCTGGCTGGGATGCCGCACCTGCTTGTCGCGGGGTCCACGGGTTCGGGAAAAACGGTTTGCATGAACTCCATCCTGATGGGTCTGCTAATGTAGAGAACGCCGGACCAGCTCAGGCTCATGCTTGTTGATCCGAAGATCGTCGAACTCTCGGCCTATAACGGGTTGCCGCACCTCGTTGTTCCAGTTATTACCGATCCGCATAAGGTGGCGATTGGCCTGAGGTGGGCAATCAACGAAATGGAAAAGCGCTACAAGCTGTTCGCAAAGGCGGGAGTGCGAAACATCGAAGGTTACAACAGCCGGGCAATCCCGAGGCAACAGGAGCTGTTCGAGGCGGATGGCGCAGATGCCGCCGAAGAAATGCCTCCCCGCCTTCCCTACGTGGTCATATGTGTCGACGAACTTGCCGACCTCATGCTTGTTGCCCAGGCCGATATAGAGAACTGCATCGCGCGGCTTGCACAGCTCTCCCGTGCAGTAGGCATTCACATGATCCTGGCCACGCAACGACCATCCGTAAACGTCATTACGGGTACCATCAAGGCGAACTTCCCGGCGCGGATTGCTTTCCAGGTGGCGCAGCGGGTGGATAGCCGTACTATCCTTGACGCGAACGGTGCGGACAAGCTGCTTGGTCGCGGTGATATGCTGTTTCTCCCGGCAGGAAGCAACCGGCTGATCCGCGCACAGGGCGCCATGGTGACAGACCCCGAAATCAAACGTGTGTGCGACTTTATCAGGGACAATGGTACGTCGAACTATGACGTGACGATTCATGACAAGATTCTCAATCACAAGGGGGCCAAGTCCATCGATACCGGCGAAGACGATGGTATGCTGGAGCAGGCAATCCAGATTATCAGGGAGACCCACAGGGCATCCACGTCTTCGCTCCAGAGAAGGCTGCGCATAGGATATACGCGCGCCGCTCGGATGATGGATATCCTTGAAGAGCGAGGCATAGTCGGGCCGCCGCGCGGCTCGGACCCGCGTGAGATTCTGATTGATCTTGACGGTGATAATGCGGGACAGTCTTCAGAGGACGAAGATTATGGGGCTTCCGAGCCGTTGTCAGAGAACGAAGAGGTCTGATGCAGCCTGCCGGCGTTGGTCGGCAAGAGGGGCGTGAAAGAGTGACACTTGGCAGAACACTCCGGGAAGCACGGCAGAAGAAGAAGGTGTCCGAGTCGCAGGCAGCGGCTGCAACTCGAATAAAGATCCAGACTATCCAGGATCTCGAGAACGAGGAGTTCTCCAGAATTGCCGCACCCATATACGGCAAAGGTTTCATCAGGATGTATGCGGAATACCTCGGACTCGATCCCGATCCGCTTATAGATGATTACGTGGCACAGGTCGACGGTGGGACACCTCCTTCCCTGTGTAGCGATATCGGGTCAACAGTCGACGGGGAAAGAGAGACGGAGAAAGACGGACGTCGCTCACGGATTGACTGGCAGGCGCTGAGTCCATTTCGTGGAATACGCATACTTGGCCTGGGACGCAGAATCAGGGCTGCATTCTCTGAAGATCCGTGGAAAGTCCTGTCAATTGGTATCGGGATTCTATTCATTCTGGTCTTCGCAGTATCGGCCCTCAGCAGGTACGGTGGGCCGCGCCGCCGCACTCCGGTGTCCGGCAAGCTCGAAAAGGACAATGCTTCGCGTTTCATTGTTGAACCTCCGGACGCGTACTACGACGGGGCTCCGTAACAGGGGCCGACACCGGCATCCCTTCGTCCGGCTTTCAGCAGAGGTATTCTTCGCAAGATAATGGGTGCCGATAGACCACATTGTGCATTTCATTCTGGATGAAAATATGTCGGACAGATGCTTGTCTCGAATGGCGCTTTATGTTGCGCGCAACATAAAGCGCCATTCGATGCTTCTCCTTGTTTTGAACTGAATAAACCTGTTTTTTGCGAAGCAAAACTAACTTGCAGGGCGAGGACCTTGCTCCGACGCAGGAGGAGCTAAGTCCGACGCACTTCTAGCATAAACGGGAATGCGGGAAGAGACATGCCTGATTCAGACAAAAGCTGCAGGTCAAAGTCGGACTCGACCGGTCTAACGGTTGGGTTCATCAGCCTCGGATGTGCCAAGAACCTGGTTGACTCCGAATACATGGCTTCCACGCTGCTGGCGGAAGGGCTGAAGCTTGCGCCATCGCCGGAGGATGCTGACGTAGTGCTTGTGAATACCTGTGCATTTATCGACAGTGCGAAGGAAGAATCAATAGACGCGATACTCGAGGCGTGTGCGCTCAAGGAAGACGGAAGGTGTCGGAGCGTCGTTGTGGCTGGTTGCCTGCCGCAGCGTTACGGGGCCGGGCTCTGCGCAGAATTGCCGGAAGTAGATGCGTTCATCGGGCTGGACGAACTCGACAAGATCGGGACAGTCATCAAGCAGGTGATTTCGGGGGAATCGGGCATCGTTCGGATCTCCCCACGATCAACTGCTCTGTTCGAGCCTCCGTCGGACAGGATCCTGTTTTCGGGCGGGCCCTGTGCTTACTTGAAGATCGCTGAAGGCTGCAGTCATGGCTGTGCTTTCTGCGCGATACCGGCAATAAGAGGTCCTTACAGGTCCCGGCCCGTCAACGGCATTGTTCGCGAAGCGGAGAACCTGCTGGAGAACGGGGTGCGTGAGTTGAACCTGATTTCCCAGAACAGCACGCTGTACGGCGACGATCTTGACGATGGCTCCGATATCGCCGTGCTGTTGCGCGCGTTGGCTTCGATCGGTGGTGAATTCTGGATTCGTTTACTATACGGGCATCCTTGCCACGTATCCGACGAGTTGCTTTCCGCCATCGGCGAACTGGGGCAGATGTGCCGATATCTCGACGTCCCTGTACAGCACAGTCACCCCTCCGTGTTGAAGGCAATGCTGCGCGAGGACGACAGGTACGGTGGTGTCGCGGCCATGCCCGCGCGCGTGCGGAGGGGCGTGCCGGACATCGCACTCAGGACCACATGCCTTGTAGGTTATCCCGGCGAGACCGAAGCACATTTTCAGCACTTGCTGGGATACGTAATCGCATCAGAATTCGACCACCTGGGTGTTTTTACTTTCTCGCAGCAGGAAAACACGCGCGCGGCGTCGCTGCCGAATCGGCCTGCGACGGAAACGGCGCTTGAGCGCAGGGAAAGACTGATGCTCGCGCAGCAGGAGATTATTGCCCGGAAAGGAGTCAAGCTGCTTGGCAAGCATGACAGAATTCTGTTAGAACGTCCGGCGTCGGACGGATCGGGCATATGGTGTGGGCGCTCTCGTCGTCAGGCACCCGATGTTGACGGTCAAGTCGCCGTTGCCGGAGTTCAGGAGCAGTTGGCTCCGGGCGGCCTGGTCAATGTGCAGTACACATCGGTCAGTGGATATGATATGGACGCCGAGGCCACGGGTGCAGACCGGGCTGGTCACCTGCCGGTGTCAGGATAGGAGAAGCGAAGTGGCGCAGGATTGGGACATAAGACCGTGCGGGAGCACCTGTTGCACCTGCGAAAGGCCGTTCGTGGCAGACCAGGAATACCAGTCTCTTCTTGTTTTCAGCGAGGAGGAACTCGATCGGAGGGACTACTGTTGCGAATGCTGGAAAGCGCACAGTGCAGATGACTCTGCCGGTGAAGGGAGTTGGAAAGGTGTGTTTCGTCCGCCGGCCCCACCTCCGGAAGAAGCCTTGAAGAAGGAAACCGCTGACAACCTGCTGCGAAAACTCATTGCGACGGAAGACGATGCGAACGGAAATGTCATATACCTTCTTGCCGTAATGCTGGAGCGGAAGAAGATGCTCGTAGAACGGGACAGGAAGAAAGATGACGAGGGAAACATCACTCTGGTTTTCGAGTACAGGAAGACCGGCGAGGTGTTCCTGGTGCCCGATCCCCATCTGCAACTTGACCAGCTGGGACATGTTCAGCGCGAAGTATCGCAATTGCTTGGGGGTGGCGGATCGACTGAGGGGCCGGAATCCGGGCCGAGTAACTCTCCGCCTGACGAAGAGTCGGATGCTGATGATCAGGGCGAGGAAAACAATGGAAC